>NZ_JALAHD010000227.1 GCF_022712095.1 Chryseobacterium sp.
ATGGAAAAAAATTAAGTAATGGGACTATTTGACAAAATTTTAAGAAAGAAGCAGAACATTAGAAAAGTAAAAATAGAAAATTACACGGATTTCTGGGAATGGTTTTTAAAACATGAGCAGGAATTTTATAAAGTAATCAGAGAAGGTAAACAGATAGAAGAAAAATTCTTCGATATAATTTCTCCTCAACTAAAAAAAATAAATGCAGGATATTATTTCCTGGCTGGTATGAGTGATGAAAACATTGCAGAACTTATTATTACAGTAGATGGAGATATCAGAAATATTGTTTTTGCTGAAGAGATTGTAGAAGTAGCTCCCCATTTGCCTCACTGGAAATTTACAGCCCTTAAGTCTGAAATGAATATTGAAAATATCAATATAAGAATGGGAAGCTATGATTTTACAAAAGATAATATATTCTTCTATTCTAATGACATTGAAAATTACCCGGATGAAATTGATCTTACTTTTCTTTATGATGGTTTAACAGAAGAGAATAAGAAGGTTACTACCAATGGGACCTATATATTTTTAGACAACTATTTAGGTGAACTCAATTTTGCCACACAGATAGATTCTTTGAAAATAATCGGCAAAAGTGAAGCGGAAAAAGAACTTGTTCCTATTTATAAACTGAAAGATTTCTTACAATGGAGAGAAAGGGAATTTATAGAAAAATATAAAGGAGTTAAAAATACGGAAGAAGAAGACAGCTTTTCCATTCTTAATGCTACTTTAGCAAGCGGGTTACCTTTGATAGCCGTTGTTAATACTTCACTTTTAAAGTGGGATCAAAAAGCATCTTATCCATGGATTTCAGTGGTGAAGATCCGGTATAACGGAGAAAAGAACAATGGACTGCCGGAGAAAGGGGATTATGATTCATTAGATAAAATTGAAGAAAAAATGGTTGATCAGCTTAATCTCGAAGAAGGAAATTTATATATCGGAAGAGAAAGTGCTGATAACATGAGAGAAGTATTCTTTGCCAGTAAAGGCTTCAGGCATTCACCTAAAGTTTTCAATACAATCATTAAAGACCATCCGGAGTATAAAATTTCTTTTGATCTTTATAAAGATAAATACTGGCAGAGTTTTGAACGGTATAATGTCAGCTAAATAACAGAATAAATTTAAATTATGATTTGGCAGGGTAGGTTAGATGGAGAAGAGCTTCTCTATCACAGAATTTTTCAAAGAGTAAGAGAAGAATCGGATTATGGTAATATTTCCCATAATGATTTTGTTATTCATGGTTTTGCGGTGGATGAAGGTGTAAAAAGAAATAATGGGAGAACAGGGGCTAAAGAAGCTCCTGATTTCATCAGAAAAAATATGTCCAATTTTCCTGTAATTCTTCCGGATTTCTCATTGCTGGATTTTGGCAATATCACTTGTAATGATAGTGACCTGGAAAAAACTCAGAAATACCTGTGCGATAAAGTAGCTAAGGTTTTGCAAAATAGGGGAAAATCAATAGTTTTAGGAGGAGGGCATGAAGTTACTTATGCTCATTATTCCGGTATCAGAAAAGCTTTTCCCGATCAGAAAATAGGTATTATCAATATAGATGCTCATTTTGATAACAGGCAGCCTGAAAATGGGATAGGGGCGAGTTCCGGAACAGGCTTCTGGCAGATCGCTCAGGAGGGAGAAATTCATTCTTTACATATTGGAATCCAAAAAAACTCAAATACTTTAAAATTATTTGATACTGCCCACCAGCTTAAAATGAAGTATATTTTAGCCGATGAACTGTTCTTTGAGAACCTTCCTTCCATTTATGAGCGTATTAATGAATTGGCAGACAGTGTTGATCATCTCTATCTAACAATCTGTATGGATGTTTTTAATGCTGCTATTGCTCCGGGAGTTTCCGCATCTGCCTATAATGGTATTTTTGCAGATTCTGTATTCCTGCATTTTTACAGGCATATATTAAAGAATAAAAAATTACTGGCATTAGATGTGGCAGAAGTTAACCCTGCTTTTGATATTCAGGAAAGAACAGCCCGTCTGGCAGCAAGTCTCGTTAATGAGTGGTTTATGATTTAAATAATGGGATTATAATCTTTTAATAGAGAGAATCATTATTATTTAGAAGTCTAAGGAACAAAATTTGTTACTTAGATTACGCTCTTGAAAAATAGAGTATTATTATAAATTCACATCTGAATTTAAATTACAACAATATTATGGAACAATCAATAGAAAATAAACTGATTAAGGCGGATCATACTTTCTCTGAATGGAAAAAAGTGTCATTTGAAGAGAAACAAAAGCTTATTGCAAAAGCTGCAGATATTTTAAAGAACAATGCGGAAGAATATGGTGCGATTATTACGAAAGAAATGAATAAGCCTATTTCCCAGGCTATTGCTGAAGTAGAAAAATGTTCTTCCATGATGAAGTATTATGCAGACGCTGAAAATATTCTTCAGCCGGAGAAAATAGAATCTGAATATAAATTTTCTGAAGTAAGATATATTCCTAAAGGAGTTATTTTAGGAGTAATGCCCTGGAACTTTCCTTTCTGGCAGGTATTAAGATTTGCGACTCCCGCCATTTTAGCAGGAAATACAGTAGTTTTAAAACATGCTTCCATATGTTTTGGAAGTGGAAATAAAATAGAAGAAGTATTTAAAGAAGCAGGTTTTCCAGAAGGTGTTTTTCAAAATCTGGAAGTCGGACATAAAGAAGTTAAAGAGATTCTTGAGCATGATGCTGTGAAAGGAGTAAGTTTAACAGGAAGTGGAAAAGCAGGTGGAGAAGTAGCTTCGATAGCGGGATTGAATATTAAGAAATCTTTATTGGAATTGGGAGGAAGCGATGCATTTATTATATTGGATGACGCCGATCTTAATGAAGCTGCCAGAGTAGGGGCTTTGGCAAGACTTCAGAATTGCGGTCAGACTTGTGTAGCTGCAAAACGCTTTATCATTGAAGATAAGGTGGAAGCCGAATTCTTACCTAAGTTTATAGAAGAATATAAAAAGTTTGTTCCGGGCAATCCGATGAATAGGGAAACTAAAATCGGAGGAATGGCAAGACCCGATTTGGCAGATGATCTGGAGAAACAATATCAGAAAGCTCTGGATAACGGTGCTGAAGTTATTTTGCCGCTTGAAAGAATCTCCGAAAATGAATTTCATCCGGGATTGATTAGGGTGAAAGAAGGGAACCCGATTTTACAGGAAGAATTATTCGGACCATTGGGAATGGTAATGATTGCTAAAGATGATCGGGAAGCACTGAAATTAGCTAATGATATTCCTTTTGGATTATCAAACTCTGTTTGGACTGATGATAAAGACCGCCAGCAGTTTTTTATTGAAGAACTGGAATCCGGAACTGTAAACATTAACAGAATGACCAGTTCGGATCCTCGTTTTCCTTTTGGTGGAACTAAGGCTTCAGGGTATGGTACAGAGTTATCATTGATAGCATTGAAGGAATTCGTTACTCCTAAAACAATTGTAGGAAACTAAATAATGGTGGATTAGTAAGTCCTTAGACGAAACTAAGATAAAATAAAGCTCTCAAATTTAAATTTGAGAGCTTTTTTATCTGTATAAAATTTATTTTAAACGTTAGTTAACCTTAATGTGTTGGTCTTTCCTCCTTCATAAAACGGAGTTGCATTCAGGTTGATTACAAAATCTCCTGTTTCGATGAATCCATAGTTATGAGTTAACATATTTACCTGGATAATTGTTTCATCAGTAGATTTATTCATATCATAAAAATACGCATGAACACCCCAAAGAAGATTAAGCATAGTAATCACTCTTCTGTTCGAGCTATATACAATAATGTGAGAATTAGGTCTGTGGGCAGCAATATGGAAAGCTGTATATCCTGAATTCGTTAATGTAATAATGGCAGCAACATTGGTAGTCTTTGCAATTCTTACAGCCGCTAAACATACTCTGTTGGTGATAAATCTTTCATCTATGCAGTTGTAATCTTTCTCGATCGGTTCATTTTTATGTTGATAGAAATGAGTGGTTTCGATATTCTTAACGATTTTGGACATATTTTCAACCACCTGAATGGGATATCTCCCTACAGAAGTTTCTCCTGAAAGCATTACAGCATCAGCACCATCCAATACAGAGTTGGCAACATCGTTTACCTCGGCTCTTGTCGGTGTAAGGCTGTTAATCATTGTTTCCATCATCTGGGTAGCAATGATTACCGGTTTGGAATAGAATCTTGCTTTTTCAACAAGTTTTTTCTGAATAGCCGGAACTTCTTCCATCGGAACCTCTACGCCTAAATCCCCACGTGCAACCATTAACCCATCACATTCCAGCAAAATTTCATCAATATTCTGAACACCCTCAGGCTTTTCAATTTTAGCAATAATAGGGGTTTTAAAGGTTCCTTTAGGATGGCCTTTGATCAATTTTTTAAGATCGATGATATCTTGAGCGTGACGAACAAATGAAAGGGCGATCCAGTCTACTTCCATATCAAGCATGAAATTAGCATCCTGAATATCTTTCTCAGTTAAGGCAGGAAGAGATACATTCGTATTAGGTAGGTTGACTCCTTTTTTTGAGCTTAATGGTCCTCCCTGGATAGTTTTTGCTCGTACAGTATCTTTTCCGTTGGTTTCTATAACCTCCAGTACCAGTTTACCGTCATCAATAAGGATTCTTTCTCCTTCTTTTACATCTTGTGGAAACTGCTGGTAAGTCATGTAAACCTTTGTAGAGTCTCCTTCTATTTTTTCGTTGGTGAAAGTAAGGATATCTCCAGGATTAAGATAAGAACCTTCCTTTACGACCCCAACTCTTAATTTAGGTCCCTGTAAGTCTCCTAAGATACTTACGGAATATCCGTACTCTTTATTGAGTTCACGTATAATTTCAATATTTTTTCGAACCAGGTCGTAATCTGCATGTGAAAAATTTATTCTGAAAACATCTGTGCCAGCTTTTATAAGTCCTAACATTACTTCTTTAGATGATGAAGCCGGGCCAAGTGTTGCAATAATTTTTGTCTTCTTTAAATACTTATTCATAATACTGGATAATTTGATACAGTTCCTCCTCAGAACCTAATATATAATCTTGAATGGGGAAAACAAGATTTTCAGGCAACAAAATTACGGAAAAATCAGGAAATTGTTCCGATGAATGTAAAATATATTCCACATCCGCCTGATTATTTAATAAAAATTTAATGTTCTCTTCTTCTGAAAAAAGTTCTGCCTGTTGTTTTTTCTGGAAACTTTCAGAAGATTTGTTAGAAATAAAAGTAAAACAAGTTTGGGTAAACTTATGAAAAGCTTCAAATCTTGGAAAATTATAATCATAATAAACCCCGTGTAGGGTGAGGTCCTCTATTCTTGAAAATCTAAGATCGTTAGAACGGTTTATTTTGAAAAAAAATTCATGATCAGGGATATGCTTTGCTAATCTTACCAATCCAATGGTAATATCTTCAGATTCTATCTCGTCAAGATCATAAAGTTTTTGAATTTCCAAGTATGTTTTCCTTTTTATTTAAAATATAAAATGCTCTTTGTGCCGCTTTTTCCTCGGCTTTCTTTTTGGAAGTTTCAGTAGCATTCGTAATCTTTTCTTCATCGAGCCATACATGGCAGCGGAATACAATAGATTTATTTACCTGAACTTCCTCACAAGTCTCGTATTTTATATTGACTTTTTTCTTTTGGCTCCATTCCAGAAGAAGACCTTTATAACTCACGATTTTATTTTCAAGCTTATTAATCTCTGTAGGAGTTAAAAGTCTGTCCAATATGATTTTCTTACAAACTTCATAGTGAAAATCGAGATAAACAGCTCCTACTAACGCTTCAAATAAATTTCCTGAGATATTTTCTCCTAAAGCAGCTGAACTTTGTTTTTGCAATAGATCAGTCAGCTTTAAATCGTCTCCCAATTTATTGAGATTTTTTCTATTGACAATTTTAGACTTCATCTGCGTCAGGTACCCTTCATTAGCTTGAGGATATGTCTGAAACAAATGGCAAGAAATTACTGTCCCCAAAACTGAGTCCCCTAAAAATTCAAGTCTTTCATAATTGCTTTCCTGATTTTTAGACGAGCCTTTAAGAGAAAATGCTTCACGGTAGAGCTCAATATTTTGTACCTCAGTGCCTAACATATTATAAAGTCTGGAACTAAGGAAGAAATCTCTCTCCGTTAATTTTCTTTTTCTTTGTTTGAGAAGGAATTTAGAAAAGTATTTCTGTAACTCCATTCAGTAAATTTAGATTTTCTTAAATAGAATACAAGCGTTATGCCCACCAAATCCAAAAGTATTACTCATGGCTACTTCTACATCTTTTTTCACAGCTTCATTAAATGTGAAATTAAGTCTGCTGTCAATATTTTCATCATCAGTAAAATGATTGATTGTAGGAGGAACAATTCCATGAATAATAGTTCCTAATGCAGCAATAGCTTCAATAACTCCGGCAGCACCCAGAAGGTGACCCGTCATTGATTTGGTAGAATTGATCTGAATATCAAAAGCATGTTCTCCTAATAATCTCGAAATGGCATTGGATTCTGCAATATCTCCTAATGGAGTAGATGTACCATGCATATTGATGTGATCTACTTCATCAGCAGTTATACCTGCGTCTTCCAGACAATTTTTCATTACTAAGTAAGCTCCTAAACCTTCAGGATGTGGTGCAGTCATGTGATGTGCATCTGCACTCATACCACCACCTTTTAATTCTGCATATATTGTAGCTCCTCGCTTTACAGCATGTTCATATTCTTCAAGAATAATACATCCTGCTCCTTCGCCCAGTACAAATCCGTCTCTGTCTTTATCGAAAGGTCTTGATGCTGTTTTAGGATCATCATTTCTTGTAGAAAGAGCCATCATTGCATTAAAACCTCCCACACCACTTGCAGTAACAGCAGCTTCTGATCCTCCGCATACAATGACATCTGCCTTTCCTAATTGGATCAGCATTTTAGAATCAATTAATGCATTGGCGGATGAAGCACATGCCGATACGGTTGTGTAGTTTGGACCATGAAAGCCATATTCAATGGATATGTGTCCGGGAGTAATATCGGCAATCATTTTAGGAATAAAGAACGGATTGAATCTTGGAATTTCGGTATTTGCCCATCCCAATACTTCTGTTTCAAAAGTTTCTAAACCTCCGATTCCGGATCCCCAAATAACTCCGACTCTGTTTTTGTCTACGTTGTCTTCGATAATTCTGGAATGTGCTACAGCTTCTTTCGCTGCCACAAGTCCAAATTGAGTATTTCGATCCATTTTTTTTGCCTCCTTTTTATCAAAGTATTGCAACGGATCAAAATTTTTCACCTCGCAAGCGAATCTTGTTTTAAAGTTTGTGGCATCAAAAAGAGTAATCGGAGCAGCACCACTCTCACCTTTAATAAGATTTTCCCAGTAATCATTCGCATTATTTCCAATCGGTGTTATTGCGCCAAAACCGGTTACAACTACTCTTTTTAATTCCATAAACTTTCTTTAATTTTCTTTTTTGTTGAAGAATATTATTTATTTACTACTTCTTCGATATAAGCGATAGCGTGTCCTACGGTAGTAATTTTTTCAGCCTGATCATCAGGGATTTGAATGTTGAATTCTTTTTCAAATTCCATGATAAGTTCCACTGTATCTAGTGAGTCTGCTCCTAGATCATTAGTGAAGCTAGCTTCAGGAGTTACTTCAGTTTCTTCAACGTCAAGCTTATCAGCAATGATAGCTTTTACTCTTGATGCAATGTCTGACATAGTAAATTATTTTTTTAATTGTTAGATGGTGCAAATATATAAAATTCTTTACGATAAAACATTTTTTTACTCTTTTTTGTAGATGCCTGGTTTTTATTTTCGCCTAAAGTGGTTTAGTGTTTTAGTTTTCAGGTAATTAGAATTTTATTGATTTTGGGGTGTGAAATTTATCATGTAGAATCGGTTTTGAATTGTATGAAATTTGCATTTTTATATACAAATCGGAAATATGATAACAGGGATGCGAATATTTAAAGATGTGTTTTGATTTAGGATATAATGATTTCAAATATAGTCTTAGTTAATTTAATTTATTATTAATTATGTACTATTTGTATTTTGTTAATTATAATTCGTAAATTAGATTTAATTTTTAATTATTCTTCAATTATAAACATTAACAAATTAAAATTTTTTAATTATGGCAATACGAAATCAATTGGAAAAATTAGCAACCGAAAAAAACTCGCCTTGTGTGACAATCTCCCTAAATACTCATCGTACACACCCGGATAATCTGCAGGATGAGATATTACTCAAAAATATGTTGAAAGAAGCTGAAGAAAGAATTATTAATGAATTTGGTAAAAGACCTGTAGCTTCTCTTTTAGATAAAATTGAACATATAACCTCTGAAATTGACATCAATCATAATCTTGAGAGTCTTCATATTTTTCTTTCCAATGATACGGAAGAAATTGTAAAGTCAACCTGGGAAACAAGTAATGGTGGAGTTCATATCTCTGATAGCTTTGCTGTAAGATCATTGATTAAGGATGTTAACAGAAGTGAAAGTTACCTTATTATGCTGTTGTCTCAAAGCGGGGTTCAGTTATATGAAGCAGTTAATGATGGTATTGTAGAGGAAATAAAGAATGATGATTTTCCATTTTCACAAAACAGGCATTATAATACGTTTCCGGACAAGGGAAGTGATCCTAAACACTTGGATGATTTGCTCCGTGAATTTTTTAACAAGGTGGATAAGGCTTTGGTTAAAGTGTGTAATGAGACGGGGTTGAAATGCTTGGTAATCTGTACTGAAGATAATTATTCTCATTTACAGCATGTAGCGGATAAGCCGTCTGTGTATTTGGGATATGCTGGTGTAGATTATAATAATGTAGCTCCACATCAGATCGTTGCGCAGGCTTGGGAAATTGTTAAAGAACAACAGTCCAAACGTAGGGCAGAATTTATTAATGAAATGAAAGAAGCGGTAGCGCAAGGGAAAGTGCTTACAGATTTGCAGGAAATTTATCAGGCCTCTATAGATGGTCGTGGAGATTTACTGATCGTTCATCAGGATTTTTCCCAACCTGTTTTGATGACGGGAGATAGAACTTTTGATCTTATCGAAGATGTAACTACGCCCAATGCAATAGATGATATAACCAGTACCATTGCATGGAACGTTTTATCTAAGAATGGGAATGTAGTATTTACAGCTCAGAATGAGATAAAAGATCTGGGGAAAATTGTTTTAAAAACGAGATATTAATTATATATGTTAAGCTTTAGGTGAAAATCTAAAGCTTAATTTTTATCGTTCACACAACATTAAAAAACTATATTATGCAAAATTACACTTATAGCATGGGGATGCTGGTTGGTATTCTGTTGCTGCTGGTATCATGTCAGAAAAATCATGACCAAAAAGATTCCAATTCTATTACATTAAATAAAAATGAAATTATTGATGAGCATTTCCTGACTCAGGAATTGCAGTCAAAACTAAGCCCTGATACTGTTTATTCTATTTTGAAGGAGCGCAATAAAGAATATGTTGAGGATAATCTTACCATTAGGAATACTTCAGAAAGAATACGTAAGGCTTCTATCGGGCAATATCCGGCAGCAGTTGTTCTTTCCTGCCTGGATTCAAGAGTTCCGGTAGAGGATGTTTTCCATTCTGGAATAGGTGATCTCTTTGTGGCTAGGGTTGCAGGAAATGTTAGTAACGAGGATATTTTAGGGAGTTTAGAATATGCCTGTAAAGTTTCCGGAGCAAAGGTTGTGGTGGTTTTGGGGCATGAACATTGTGGAGCAATCAAGTCAGCAATAGATAATGTGGAACTGGGGAATATTACAGGTTTGCTTGCTAAAATAAAACCGGCTATAGCGGCAACACCATATAATGGAGACAGAACATCCAAGAATCATGCTTATATAGAGGCGGTAACTAAGTCTAATGTATTGCATACTATGGAGGAGATCAGAAAAAATAGCCCTATTTTGAAAGAGATGGAAGATAAAAAGGAGATTAAAATTGTAGGAGGGGAGTATCACATGGAAACGGGGAAAGTTGAGTTTTTATCAAAATAATATATTAATTATAATGTACTTGCTCGATATCTTTATCTTCTTATAATCTTTAAATAAAGAGTAAGTAATTATTTATCAGGGTAAATAATTGAAGTGTAAATTGGTAAATGCGAATAAAAGATTTATTTTTATAGAAGTATTTAACTTTTCTTTATGGAAACTTTTTTTGCACATATACTAAAGAATATTGAAGGACTTACTTTAGAGGAAATTTCAGGTTTATCCGAATATATGAATTTTCGGACCATTCCTGCGGGAGAAAATTATATTGAAGAAGGAGATTTCGATACTAAGTTCTTTTATATAAAGAAAGGATTGTTCCGTATTTTTTGCCTTTTTGAAAATGGAGAGGAGAAAACAATATTGTTTCGCTGGGAGAGCTGTTTTATGGGGAATTATGACGGTATCATTTATAAAAAACCTTCCCGTTTTTTTTATCAGGCTTTAGAAGAGGTAGAATTATTGGAAATGGATTATTCGGTGTTGGAATCCTATCTGAATAAAAACCTTAATCTTAGTAATATCAGAAGCAATGTGATGCTGAGTATGATTGGTGATTTGCTCAGAAGAAATGAAAATTTTATTCTTTTGAATCCGGAAGAAAGGTATAGAAGAAGACTGGAAGAAAATGAAGCTATTATTAATCGTGTTCCTTCCAAATATCTGGCTTCCTTGTTAGGAGTAACTCCCGTATCTTTAAGTAGAATAAAGAAAAGAATTTTCAAAGGAAATTAACTTTTGTTATTTCTAATATAACTAAAGCTTAATAATTTTGAATAAAAATATTAATATGGAAATGATTTCAAAAATATTAGAGCTTACACTTACCGGTATGGTGAGATATTTTGTGATTACAGTTCCTGTATTTGTTGTTTTCTATATTGTTTTAAAGAAAAACTTTAAAAAACTTAAAATACAGGAAAGAGAAGCTAAAAAGAAAGATTTTCTACATGAAATCAGTAATTCTTTGGTTTCGTTATTAGTAATGGCTGTGATAGCAGTTCTTACCATTTTTACCCCGATCATTCATTATACTCAATTTTATACCGGAAATGAATATCCGTTATGGTGGTCATTTGTAGCTGCATTTATTGCATTGATTGTTCATGATACGTATTTTTATTGGATGCACAGAATCGTACATCACCGTAAAATTTTTAAATATGTTCATCTTACGCATCATAAGTCTACCAATCCCTCTCCATTCGCATCTTATTCATTCCATGCTTTTGAGGCTATTGCGGAAGCTTTGATTCTTCCTATTGTCTTATTTATTATTCCGATGAACCCCCTATCTATATTTCTGTTCATTTTAGGAGGTTTTATTATTAACGTTTACGGACATCTTGGTTTTGAAATTATGCCCAAGTGGTTCAGACATAGTTTTCTTTTTGAAGTACTTAATACTTCCACCCATCATAATATGCATCATTCAAAGTTTAAAGGTAATTATGGACTTTATCTTAGAGTATGGGACAGAATGATGGGAACGGAACATCCTGATTATGTGAAAACCTATGACAAAATACAGGAAAAACGGTTTGGAGAAGAAAATAAGTCTGTAAAGGTTCCTTTAACGGTTAAAAGGAAGATTGGAAAAAACCTTCTGTAACTTTTAAATTTGGCTAAACACATAAGTGCTTTCTTTATGAAAGCATTTTTTTATATATATAATACTTATAAATTATTTATTATTGATAATTAATAGAAATTGATCGAATATGCATAGTTGTTAAATTTGTATATTTGTTTATTGATGAATATATTTACTTTAAACGCAAACTCTTAAACATGATCTGAGAGTTTTTCTTCAGTAGGAGGTGTTGAATCTATGAAGTTGATTTGTAATTGGTGTTATGAATTAATTCCCTTAAGTATATGTTAATAGATTTAGAGAGAAAATTAATAAGAAAGACACTCTATGGGCTGGAAGCTAGCCTTTCCATATTTATAATCTTTGATTTTTTTTATGGTGAAAGATTTATTTCATCTGTTTCATTACTTGTATTGGTAGTGACTTTATTGGTAGATTTTAAATTTCGGAAAGGAGGCC
>NZ_JALAHD010000228.1 GCF_022712095.1 Chryseobacterium sp.
ATACAGGACATATTCGTTCATGCCTTCACAGGATTCTATATTGTGCAGATATTTCGAAGCAGATGTATTAACAAGTATACATTCTAAGATATATTGAGGCTGTTTATATGCAAAAGCTAATATAATGAATAGATATTTACTGTAGCTCCTCAGAAGCCAAAATATAAAGCTAAAAAGTTAAATAATTGATTTATAATAATGTGTATTTTTGGCTTTTGATAAATTTCATAAAACAATATTATATCTTTGCAAAAGAATACAATGAATTTAGATTTTTACAAAAAACAAGCTCTGCAAAGGCAAAAAGAGCATGGGAAATTTTTAGAGGGACTAAAGAAAAAGCCTCCTAAAAATCTGGATTATATAGTTCAGGAAGTCCATGAGAAGGTTTTTGAAAAAATTGACTGTCTGGGATGTGCCAACTGCTGTAGGACCACCGGTCCTTTATATACTGAAAAAGATATTGAAAGAATAGCTAAGCATCTTCGTTTAAAACCGGCAGATTTTGAGAGAAAATTTTTAAGAGTGGATGAAGACAATGATAAAGTACTTCAAAACTTACCCTGCTTCTTTTTAAATGAAGATAATACATGCTCTATATATGAGGTGAGGCCCAAAGCCTGCAGGGAATATCCTCATACGGATAGGAAAAAGATTTATCAGATCAATAGCCTTATGATTAAGAATACTGTGATTTGTCCCGCTGCCTTTGAGTTTGTGGAAGGATTAGAGAAGCGTCTTAATAAATAAGAGATATAGAAATAAAAAAGCATTGAATTCTCAATGCTTTCTCCTTTCACTTTACTTTTTTGTCCATTATCCCGGAACCAGGTATAAGAAAAAAGGTCAGGGATTTTCCCTAACCTTATATTTTGATTAAACTACTCCTTGTGCTAGCATAGCTTCGGCAACCTTTACGAAACCTGCAATATTAGCGCCCTTTACATAGTTTACATAACCGTCTTCTTCTTTTCCGTAATCTCTGCAGGCTTTATGAATTCCAATCATAATTTCTTTTAATCTTGCGTCCACTTCTTCTGATGTCCAGTTCAGACGGATTGAGTTTTGTGTCATCTCTAAACCTGACGTAGCTACACCTCCAGCATTAGATGCTTTTCCAGGAGAGAATAAAACCTTATTATCCAGGAAGTAGTTGATAGCTTCTAGTGTAGAAGGCATATTCGCTGCCTCAGTTACACAGGCACACCCATTATCTACTAATACTTTAGCATCTTCCAGATCCAATTCATTCTGAGTTGCAGCAGGAATTGCTACATCACATTTAACTTCCCAAGGGCGTTTTCCTGGGAAAAATTCTGCAGATGGATATTTTTTAACGTAATCTTCTGCTCTGTTGTTACCGGAAGCTCTAAGTTCTAATAGATAGTCTACTTTTTCACCGGTAATACCATCTTTATCATAAACATATCCGTCGGGACCGGAAATAGTAACTGCTTTCCCTCCTAATTCATTAACTTTCTTGATAACTCCCCAAGCTACATTTCCAAAACCCGAAACTGTTACAGTTTTATCTTTAAAATCCTGTCCAATCGTTCTTAGCATCTGTTCTGCAAAATAAACAACACCATATCCGGTAGCTTCAGGACGGATCAATGAACCTCCATAAGCAAGCCCTTTTCCTGTAAGAACTCCAGTGAACTCGTTTCTGATTTTTTTGTACTGACCGAAAAGATATCCTATCTCTCTTGCTCCAACTCCGATATCTCCTGCAGGAACGTCGGTTTCAGGACCTACGTGTTTGCATAATTCTGTCATAAATGCCTGGCAGAAACGCATAACTTCCATGTCTGATTTTCCCTGAGGATCGAAATCGGAACCTCCTTTTCCTCCTCCCATCGGAAGAGTTGTCAAAGAGTTTTTGAAAACTTGTTCAAAGGCTAAGAATTTAAGAACAGATAAATTTACTGTAGGATGGAAACGGATTCCTCCTTTATAAGGTCCGATAGCCGAATTCATTTGTATTCTGAATCCTCGGTTTACCTGGATTTCTCCCTTGTCATCAACCCAAGGAACTCTGAATATAATAATTCTTTCTGCTTCTGCCATTCTCTCAAGGAGCTTCATTCCAGTGTATTCTTTCTTCGTGGCAATAAACGGAATTACAGTAACAGCAACTTCTTTTACAGCCTGTAGAAATTCCGGTTCATTAGGATTTTTTGCTTCAATCTTTGCAATAAACTCCTGAATCTTCTGCTCAATATTATATTGTTCCATATATTAAGGTTGAATATTATTGCCAACAAATTTAATTTTTTTTTCAAGATTCGCAACACCATATTTGATAATTGTTTAAAATTTAACAATAATGAGGCGTAATATTATTAAATTGATAATTTGTGTTTAAATTTTGTCAAAAATTAAATATTATGCTTGAAATAGTGCAATATTAAGAAATGGTTAAATCTTAAATTACTACAAATTGTCTCCCTGAAAGTGATTTTATTTTACCCAAAAGCTCCAATTCCAGAATTAAAGGTAAAATTTTATGAGTTGGGATGGAAATTTTTTGTGCCAGATCATCTAATGAAATTTGAGAATTATGTAAAATGGTATGATAGATTAATGATTGATTTTCAGTAAGTTGAATAGCTTCTGTTGGGATAGGAAAAAGTTCTTCCATTTTGAGCGAAGAAGGATTAAAGCCCAGAGAATCGATCAGGTTTTTAATGCTTGAAATAGCTGCGGCTTTATTCTGGAAAATTAAGTGATTACATCCTTGGCTGTATGGATCGGTAATCTTTCCGGGGAGTGCATATACATCCCTGTTGTAATTATTTGCATAGGTGGCCGTGCTGATAGAACCACCTCCAAATCCGGTTTCTACTACAATTGTAGAGGGAGAAAGTCCTGCTATAATTCTGTTTCGCTGGAGGAAATTTTCCCTGTCCGGCTTTCGGGAAGAATTAAATTCAGTAACCAGTGAGCCATTCTCCTCAAGGATTTTCTCAGAGAGTTTCCTGTTTTTAGAAGGGTATAAAGTGGTAAAACCATGTGCCAGAATAGCAATAGTTTTGATGTTACAATTTATAGATTGCTCATGAACCTCTTTGTCAGTCCCTAATGCAAGGCCACTGACAGAACAGAAATTAAAAGACTTTGTTTCCTCAAAAAAATCTTTGATGAATTTTTTTCCATAAGGGCTTATGTTTCTTGTTCCTATAATGCTAATGGGGTTTGAAAGTTCAAGCTGGCCCTTATGATAAAGAACGGAAGGAGCATCGTCACACTCATTCAGTAAAGAGGGAAGCTGATTAAGATGTTTAAGACTGATCTGAATATGATTTCTTTCACAGAACTGAAGTTCTTTTTCCGCAAATTGTAAATGTTCGGTTTTTCCGATATCCATCACAGTCTTGAAACCTATGCCATCAACTTTTTGATATTCTTTTTTAGCTTGAAACCATGCATTTTTAGCACTTCCGAATGTATTAACCAATTTGGAAAAGTTAATATCACCAATCAGCAGGCACTCCCGTAATGCAATAGAGTAAAGATGTTCTTCGGTGTACATTTGTGTTTTTCTTTCAAATGTAACAAATTGAGAATTATTTTCTTCTTCTTAAATCATCCAGATGATCCCAAATATCATCTCTTTTCTTGTAAGGAAGTTCAGAGAAGTCTTCGGGATGGTTTTCTTTATATTCCTGCCAAAGCTTATCATCTTTTTCACTATAATAATTAGGAAATTCCCAGATATATTTTTTCTTTCTTTCTCCGACATCTTTAAAAATGAATGCGATGATACTTCCTACAATAGCTCCTGAAAGGTGAGCCTGCCAAGAGATCTTGCTGGGCTCATTAAGTGTGTAGAAAAGTTCTTCAGGAAACATTCCCCATACCAAGCTTCCATAATACAGAACAACCAGAAGTGAAATGGTAAGCAGCTTCATGTTCCATCGGAAAACGCCACTGAAAAAAAGAAAAAATGCCAATACGTAAACTACACCACTAGCTCCAATTGTGCAGGTGTACATATATTCACCTGTAAGGATATCTATGGGAGGAAGCAGCCATACAAGGAATCCGGTAGCTAGCCAGCCAATTATAAAAACCTTATTGGCTACCAAAGGATAAAATTGATATAACAAGAACATAAGAGCTGCCATAGGAATTGAATTTCCTATAATATGATCTATATTCCCGTGTAAAAGAGGAGAGGTAATTATTCCGAGCAAACCTTCAGGTAAAAGAGGAATAATTGCGCCAAAACAACTTTCAAAAAAGCCGTGTAGCTGTAAGAAGTATCCAAACCACATCGCAGCAAGCATCAGTAGCGGATTTATAATTGCTTTTTTGGAAATTACATTTTTTAGCATGGTGATATTATCTCAAATCGAAAGCCAATGATAAATTTCGGAAAATTTGGCGATGGTTTTATTATTTTGAACTAAAAGTAAGACAAAAAGTAATGATTTTGAGATGGTTTTATTATTTATGAAGAAGAGAGTCATGTGATAACACATGACCCTCCAACGTTTAAAAATAATATATAAGAAGCTTTAAATTTTATCTTTTGTCTTTAATTCAGTTAATAATTTACCTTTATTTGATTACAAAGATAAGTCGGCAAATAGACATTGGGAATGTACTTTTCCGATTTTTACTTATAAAAAACTGTTTTTTATGTGCTTAAAAAAAGAGAAAGTAAAAAAACACATTTTTTATTTGTACCCTCTATCTTTGTGTTGAAAAAATTATATTTCTATTTTTGCAGGAAAAGTCATTTAAATAATGAAGAAGTTTTTATTGATTCTTTCCATTTCCATAGGGATTTTTGCCAGTGGGCAAGAGGAAAAAAAAGAGCCTGTAAAAGATTCCATAAAATACTGGTCTGTTTTAGGTAAAAATTCTTTAATGCTTAATCAGGCTGCTTTCTCAAACTGGGTAGGTGGAGGCGCTAATAATGTGGGCTGGCTTGCTGGAGTGAATTATAATATCACTTATGAAAAGGATAAAGATTTATGGGAAAATATTATTATTCTGGATTATGGACAAAACAATACAAAAGGTATTGGAACAAGAAAGACGCAGGATGTTATTAATATTTCCACCAATTACGGAAGACAGTTTTCCAAGAGCTGGTATTTCTCGCTGGGAGCAAGTTTCCAATCCCAATTTTCGGCAGGATATGAAGATGGAAATAATCCAAGTGCTAAAAAAATATCAAATTTTATGGCTCCCGGTTATCTGAATGTCGGGATGGGGATTACCTATAGACCGAATGATAATCTAAATGTTACTTTACGACCTACCAACGCAAGATGGGTTTTTGTATTAGATAAAGAACTCCAGTATGCTGGAAGTTATGGTTTAAAGAGTGATGGTGACCGTTCTTTGTTGCAGTTCGGTTTTCTGGGAACAGCATCTTATAAACTGAAAATAATGGATAATGTCAGTCTCACTAATACTGCTTCTGTTTTTTCCAATTATCTGGATCATCCTGAAAGATTGGTATTATCTTATGGAGGTATTTTAAATCTTAAAGTAAACAGGTTCATCTCTACTAATGTTACAGTAGATGTACTGTATGATCATAATCAAATTCAGAAAACACAATTGAAACAGACTTTAGGAGTTGGTTTCGCTTATACTTTAGATAATGGAGTAAAGCGCTCTTCACGTAAAGACAATCAATGGTGGATTAAAAAATAGAATAATAATAAATTAAAAAAGAAGCTTTACAGATATCCTATTTTGTAAAGCTTCTTTTCTTTTCGGAAGAAGTGTTATTATGTGTAGTTTTAAGTTTGTTTTCTTTTGCTAGAATTATTTTAATATTTCGAATATTTGTGATTTGTTTTTTATTATATTTATAAATAAAATTAAAAAATCCTTACTTATGAAGAAAAAATTATTACTTATTTCCATTTCTTTGGGAATAACAACAGCTGCACAAGAAACTAAAACAGATGCTGCCGCGGTAGACACTATAAAAGCATGGTCTATACAAGGGCAAAATACTTTAATGCTTAATCAGGCCGCATTCTCTAACTGGGTAGGTGGGGGAGCCAATAACGTAGGTTGGCTTGCCGGTATAAACTATAATATGACCTATGAAAAAGGAAAAGATTTATGGGAAAATATTGTTATTCTGGGATACGGACAGAATAATACCAAAGGAACAGGAACAAGAAAAACACAGGATGTTATCAACCTTTCTACCAATTATGGTAGAGAAATAGCTAAAAACTGGTACGTTTCTGCAGGAGCCAGCTTACAGACACAATTTGCAGCGGGATATGAAGATGGCAATAACCCTGACGCTTTAAAGCTTTCAAACTTTATGGCTCCGGGATATCTTAATATAGGTGCCGGTTTTACTTACAGGCCTAATGACAATTTCACTATGACATTGCGTCCTGCAAATGCCAGATGGACTTTCGTACTGGATAAAGATCTACAGTATGCGGGAAGCTACGGGCTTAAGAATGATGGAGATTCTTCTTTATTTCAATTCGGTTTCTTAGGAACAGCTGTTTACAAAGTGAAAATTATGGATAATATTAATTTAACGAATACAGCTTCTGTATTTTCGAATTATTTAGATCATCCGGAAAGACTTGTTTTAGCATATGGAGCCATTTTAAATATGAAGATCAACAAATATATTTCTTCCAATATTACACTAGACCTTCTATATGATCACAATCAGATCAAAAGAACACAGCTAAAGCAGACATTGGGAGTTGGAGTTGCTTATAATTTTGATAACGGAGTGAAACGTTCAGAGAAAAAAGATAATCAGACTTGGATGAAATAAATAATAATCAGGTCTTACTTTAATAAAAAGCACCTTTAATTAAGGTGCTTTTTTATTATATTTTAAAATTCAATATCTACTTCCAGTTTTTCAGCTAAAAGCTTGGATATTTTCTCCTTTAAGGGTTCTATATCAATATTCTGCATGGCATCATTAGCAAATGCATATAATAATAAAGCCTGTGCTTCTTTCTTGGAAATTCCTCTTGCTCTTAAGTAAAAGAGAGCATCTTCATTAAGTTGTCCCACGGTACAACCGTGAGAACATTTTACATCATCTGCAAAAATCTCCAACTGAGGTTTAGTGTCAATGGTAGCTCCTTCGCTTAATAGCACATTATTATTTTGCTGGTAAGCATTTGTTTTCTGAGCGATTTTGTCAACGAAAACTTTCCCATTGAAAACCCCGTGTGCATTATCCTTATAAATACCTTTATAATTCTGATAGCTTTCACAGTTAGGTTGGTTGTGATGAACTGCTGTATGGTGGTCTACCAGCTGTTCTTTTCCGATGATAGTAATTCCATTCATAAACGAGTTGATATTCTGTCCGTTATGAATGAAGTCTAAGTTGTTTCTTACCAGTTTCCCTCCAAAAGAGAAGGTGTTTACTGTCGTTAAGCTATCTTTTTCCTGTTTCGCAAAAGTACTGTCGATAAGATAAGAAGTATCATTATCATTCTGAAGCTTGTGCCAGTCAGCTTTTGCATTAGGATAAGTGAAAATTTCAGTAACTGAATTGGTAAATGTGTAAGTTTCATCAAAGTTATGATGACTTTCAATAACCTCTACTTTTGCACCTTCTTCTACAATCAGAAGGTTTCGGGTGTTATAGAATGTGTTTTCTTCTTGGTTCTGAGATAAATAGAAAACATGGATGGGTTTTTCAATAACCACATTCTTAGGAACCTTTAGGAAAAAACCATATTTGCAATAGGCAGTATTCAGATTGGTAAATGCTGAATCTTCAGGAGTAAGAGTATTGAAATACTGATCAAAAACTTCTTTATGTTTTTCATCATTCAGAGCATAATTGAAAGAAAGAAATTCTACATTTTCAATGGAAACTCTTGAAAGTTCCTTGTGTAGTTTTCCATTAATAAAAACAATCCAGTCGAAATGTTCTTCTCCCAGATGTAGCTCATCCAGTTGCTCTTTAGTGATGTTATGACCTTCCTTAGGGAAAAAGTTATAGTTTTTCTCCGTAATTTCCTTAAGGTTCGTATATTTATATTCTTCGTCTTTTTTGGTTGGAAAACCAATGTTCTCAAATTTTTGAAGAGCTGATTTTCTGTCTCCATCTAAAAATCTATGGTGAAGACTCTCCAGGAATTGGTTGTGGTTTTCTGTAAGTTGTTCGTATAAAGCCATTATTGGTACTTCGGCTATCACACCTATTTATATTATAATTAAAATTATTTTAGAAGGGTTGTTTCGGACTATTAATTCAACAGCCAGTCGTAACCTTTTTCTTCCAGTTCTAATGCTAAAGATTTATCTCCAGTTTTGATGATTTTTCCATTAGCCAAAACATGAACAAAATCCGGCTGGATATAATTCAATAATCTTTGATAGTGAGTGATCAAAAGAACAGCGTTTCCTTCGTTTTTGAAATGATTTACTCCATCTGCAACGATTCTTAGGGCATCAATATCCAATCCTGAATCTGTTTCATCGAGAATAGCTAATTTAGGATTTAGCATAAGCATTTGGAAGATCTCATTTCTCTTCTTTTCACCTCCTGAAAAACCTTCATTCAGTGATCTGGAAAGGAAATCTTTTTTAATACCCAGTTTCTCGGATTTTTCACGAATCAGAGCAAGCATTTCTTTTGCAGGCATTTCTTCAAGCCCGTTAGCTTTTCTGTTTTCATTTAAAGCCGCTTTTATAAAATTGGTCACTGATACTCCCGGGATTTCTACCGGATACTGGAAAGAAAGGAAAATTCCTTTATGGGCTCTTTCTTCCGGTGCATCTTCATTGATATTTTCTCCTCCGAAAATGATTTCCCCGTCGGTAACTTCATAATCCTCTTTTCCTGCGATTACCGAAGAAAGAGTTGATTTTCCTGCCCCGTTAGGTCCCATTATAGCATGAACTTCACCTGGCTTTATTTCGAGATTTATTCCTTTTAAAATTTCTGCGCCGTCTTCAATTTTAGCGTGCAAGTTTTTAATTTCTAACATAGTTTTAATATGATAATTTGGTAATATGATAATTTGAAAATTATAATTACCTCTTTATATTCTTTTATTTTATTCTAGCAATACTGAATGTATATTTTCATTCTATCCAACAGATCCTTCTAATGAAATTTCAAGAAGTTTCTGAGCTTCAATAGCAAATTCCATAGGGAGCTTGTTTAAAACTTCTTTACTAAATCCATTTACAATCAGAGCAATAGCTCTTTCTGTGTCAATTCCTCTCTGATTACAGTAGAAAATCTGATCTTCTCCGATTTTTGAAGTAGTCGCTTCATGCTCCAGCTGAGCTGTAGGATCTTTGATTTCAATATAGGGAAAAGTATGAGCTCCGCATTCATTGCCCATCAATAAAGAATCACATTGGGAAAAATTTCTAGCTCCTTTTGCAGAAGGCATTACTTTTACCAGACCTCTATAGGAATTATTGGATTTGCCTGCCGAAATACCTTTGGAAATAATGGTAGATCTTGTATTTTTTCCAATATGAATCATTTTAGTTCCTGTATCGGCATATTGATGATTGTTAGTTACCGCAATTGAATAGAACTCTCCGATAGAGTTATCCCCTTTCAGGATGCATGAAGGATATTTCCATGTTACAGCAGAACCGGTCTCTACTTGGGTCCAGGAGATTTTTGCACCCTTTTCACAAAGCCCTCTTTTGGTTACGAAGTTAAATACACCGCCTTTTCCTTCTTCATTTCCCGGATACCAATTCTGAACGGTAGAATATTTAATTTCTGCATTGTCTAAAGCTATGAGTTCTACAACAGCTGCGTGCAGCTGATTCTCATCTCTTGACGGTGCTGTACACCCTTCCAGGTAGGATACATAACTTCCTTCATCTGCGATTACAAGTGTTCTTTCAAACTGTCCTGTTCCTGCCTGATTAATACGGAAGTAAGTAGAAAGTTCCATCGGACAACGAACTCCTTTTGGGATATAACAAAAACTTCCGTCAGAGAAAACAGCAGAATTTAATGCTGAATAAAAGTTATCTCCTCGCGGGACTACTTTACCAATATATTTTTTCACTAAATCCGGGTGATTTTTTATCGCTTCTGAAATAGAGCAGAAGATAATCCCTTTCTCTGCCAATGTTTCCTGAAATGTTGTTTTCACAGAAACGGAGTCCATAACGATATCAACCGCTACTCCGGAAAGTCTTTTTTGTTCCTCGATATTAATACCAAGCTTCTCGAAAGTCTTTAATAATTCAGGATCTACTTCATCTAAACTTGCCAGCTCAGGTTTTACCTTAGGAGCAGCATAGTAGCGTATAGCCTGAAAATCCGGTTTTTCATACTTGATGTTAGCCCAATCGGGCTCCGTCATTTTCTGCCATACTCTGAAAGCCTCCAGACGCCAGTCCGTCATCCATTCCGGCTCTTCTTTTTTTGCAGAAATAGCACGGATAATGTCCTCATTTAAACCGATTGGGAAGTCTTCATAATCAATTTTGGTTTCCCAGCCGAATTCATATTTTTTATTTTCTAAATCGACGCGTAAATCGTCTTCTGTATACTTACTCATTATATTTTTTAGATTTCTGATACCAGATTTCAGAAGTCCGGAATATAAACCCGAAAGTCTGATATTGGTATCTAGTGTCTATAAGCTAAAACTTTCTCCACAACCACATGTTCTGGATGCATTAGGATTGTTAAAAACAAATCCTTTCCCGTTTAATCCTCCTGAATATTCCAGGATGGTTCCTGCTAGATAGAGAATAGATTTTTTATCTACAACAATTTTGATATTGTTGTCTTCAAAAATCTGATCGGTTTCTGCTTTTTGGTTGTCAAACTTTAAAACATACTCCAAACCAGAACATCCCCCACTTTTCACCCCCACTCTTATATAATCTTCAGCAGGGTTAAAGCCTTCTTCAGTCATCAGCTGAATGGCTTTTGCCTTTGCTTGATCCGATACTTTTATCATTGTATTTATTTAGAATGATTTAATGTTGCAAAAATACAAACTAATTTCCGCAATCTCAAATTGATGGTATCTATTTTAACTATTTTACATTACGGAAAGATCACTCATGTTAAAATTTGTACAAATTCTAATTTATGAAGCAGAATTGATTCTGTTTTTGATTTAACTTTGATTCGTATTTTTTATCTATAAATTAACAATGAAAAAAAGATTACTTGGCTTTTTTGCGTTACTTTTTGTAACCGTAGCATACGGACAGACTATACGTTATGTATATGAAACTTCGGTGAATCCGGATTCTATTAATCTGGTGGATCTGAAAAATGAAAAGACTTTTTTGGATATAAAGGGTAATAAGTCTTTATTTATCAGTGAAAGTAAATTAATGAAAGATTCCCTGCAGGTAGCATTTTTTAAGTCGGAGGAAGCCAAAGAAGCAAATAAGAGTAAGAAAAAGGAAAAGGAAAAGGATGAAAAGAAGTTTCCAAAAGCGGGAATGAAAATAGAGCCTACTTTTTTTGAATATTTTATTACAAAGAATATTGCAGAAAAACAGGTTTATTATTATGACAGAGTACTTAATAAGCAAATCTATTATAAGGAAGACAGACCTCTGAATTGGGAAATAATGAATGTTACAGAGAAGCAGAATGGATATAATGCTCAAAAAGCGGTTGTGAATTTTGGAGGAAGAATATGGACGGCCTGGTTTACAAAAGATATTCCTATTTCTGACGGGCCTTATAAATTCAACGGACTTCCAGGGCTTATTGTAAAGCTGGAAGATGATAAAGGGGATTATAAATTTGATCTTGTTAAAAAAATAACCATTCAAAATGCTTTTGAAGAAGAGATAAGACCTGATGCAAAACAAAGTACAAGAGTTGAATTTAATGGAGATAAAGCAGCTTTAGAACTTGAATTTGGAAAAAATAAGAGGTCTATTGCAGAAAGTAGTGAGAGAGGAATAAAGCCTTCCGGAGGCGTAGGCAGACCAGGTGGTGGAATGCCGGGAGGTGGAAGAAGAGGAAGACCTTCTGGAGGAATGGATAATGAAGGGACTTCGTTGGCATCTGGTAACTTTAATAATGTTTCCTTAAATACAGGAAATCAGAACCCAATTGAACTCAAATAAAATTATAAATGAAAAAGTTAGGTATTATTGCGTTTGCCTTATTAATGCAAAGTATGTTTGCCCAAACCAACAGGTTTGTATATCAGGTGACTATGAAGCTGGATTCTACGAATAAAAATGATATAAAAACGGAAAACGCTTATTTAGATATTTCCCCTGAAAAGTCTCTTTTTTATTCTGAAAATAGAATAAAAAGGGATTCTATTATGTCAAAGGCATTTCAAAGCGGAGGAGCAAGAAGCTTTAACAGGGATCAGATGGAAAGTTTGAGATCCAATATCAATTATACCATTGAGAAGGACAAAAAGAATCAGAAAACTTCTTTTAAAGACAGATTAGGAAGAGATACCTATTCTTATGAAGAGGATCGGAATTTGGACTGGAAAATTCTTCCTGAAACAATGACAATAGGGGAATATAAAGTCCAAAAAGCGGAAGCTGATTTTGGAGGAAGACAGTGGACGGCTTGGTTTACTACAGATCTTCCTTATCAGGATGGACCGTATAAGTTCAGCGGACTTCCGGGATTAATTGTAAAAATAGAGGATAGTAAAGGGGATTATTCATTTGATTTGATGAAAAATTACAAAATTGCAGAGCTTCCAGATTTAACACAGAGAGGACCTGGAAATGTAATAAAGGTGAAGAGAAAAGATTTTGTAAAACAACAAGAAAAATTTCAAAAAGATCCGGTTTCTTTTATGATGCAGGGGGCTAGTATTTCTCAGCCTAGAAGGTCAGGAGGAAATGGACCTGGCGGTCCTGGCGGAGGACAAAATCAGGCTGATATGAGAAAGAGAATGGAAGAGAGAGTAAAAGAAGAAGCTAAGACCAACAACAACCCAATTGAATTACAATAAAAAAAGAGTCCGAAAAAAAAGAGTCCGAATTATTCGGACTCTTTTTTTATTATTTATTTCAGAAGTTGATTAAATGTATCTCCCTGTCTGATGTCTCCGGTATTATAACCTTTCATAAACCATTCTTTACGTTGTGCAGAAGATCCGTGGGTAAAGCTTTCCTGATTAACGTATCCCTGTGCTCTTTTTTGAATATTATCATCTCCAACAGCTTCTGCAGCACTTATGGCTGATTCTATGTCTCCCGGCTCAAGAATCCCTTCTCTGCTGTCCGTACGTTTTGCCCAGACTCCGGCGTAAAAATCAGCTTGTAATTCTGTTGCTACGGAAACTCTATTCATGTCAGCTTCTGAATAACGACCGCTTCTTCTAAGTGCATCTACTTTTTGGGTGGTTCCCAGCAAAGTCTGCACATGATGTCCTACTTCATGTGCTAAAACATAAGCCACCGTAAACTCAGTAACTTTAGCACCGAACCTCTGCTGAAGCTCATTGAAAAAACTCATATCCATATAGACTGTCTGATCAGCCGGACAATAGAATGGACCCATTGCAGATTCGGCAGTACCACATCCGGATTGGGTTGTATTTTCGAAAAGAACGATTTTAGGTTTAACATAAGTCATCCCATTTTCCTGGAAGATCTGTTCCCAGGTAATGATATTCCATTTGCCCATCATATCCACCATTTGTCCTATCTTCTTATCATTTTCCGTTAATTCTCTTTTTTCAGAATACCCCTGTGATGATGAAGTGGAGTTTAAAATGCTGGAGGGGTTACCTCCTAAAAAGAAAATGATAGCGGCGATGATCAATGTACCAAGTCCTCCTCCTACAACAGCTCCTCCTCCAAGACCTCGTCTATCTTCTACGTTTCCGCCTCTGTCTTCTGTCCATTTCATAATTAAGTAATTTTATGAGTAAAGGTAAAAATTTTATATTTAAATTATTGTTAAATAATTACTTTTCAGTACTTTTTACTTAGTTCTGTTTAACTGGTTGGTCTTAAGCCAGTAAGATGTAGCCTGATATGCAGAAATAGTCTGCTCTATAAGGTTCTGATCTGTATTTTTATTTTTTAAAAGATTTTCCTTATAGTAAATATTAAACTCAGGAGAAAGATTACTTTTTTCCTGTTGAAGAGAATATTGTTTTATCTGTCTTACAGGTGATATGATGGTTAATCTTTCGTCTTTTACAAAGCCCAGGTCCTGATAAGTTGCAATATAAGCTTTAGGCTGGAAATTTTCTTTAAGAGCATCCTGCCCTAGAAACTTAGAATGATAATTAAAGTTGAGCAGACCGAATAGGGTAGGCATGATATCAATCTGAGACATAAGCTTATTAAATTTCTGAGGTTTTATAAATCCTTCAGAAAATATCATTGCGGGAATTCTGTATTTATCCATTGGCAGCTCCGTATTACCTGCGCTTGATGCACAGTGGTCAGCCACAATGATGAAGACCGTGTTTTTATACCAATCCTGCTTTTTAGCCATTTCAAAGAATTTTCTGATAGAGTAGTCGGTATATTTTACTCCTCCGTCTCTTGATTTTGCATTACCGGGAATGTCTATTCTTCCATCGGGATAAGTGAAAGGTCTGTGGTTAGAAACCGTCATCCAGTGATTGAAGAAAGGTTTTCCGGATTTAGCTTCCGCATTCATGGTCTGGATTGCTTTTTTCGCCATATCTTCATCAGCTACTCCCCATACGTTGGCAAAGGTGATTTCATCTGATTTAAAATTATTTCTGTCAATAATGTCATAGCCATTTCCTCCAAAGAAATCTTCCATATTATCAAAATAGCTATATCCCCCATATAGGAATTTAACATCATAACCTTTGGATTTAAAAACACCTCCGGTTGTGAATTTATTTTTGTTATAATCTTCTCTTTTAATAATACTCTCCCCGGCTGTGGGTGGTATGGATAGTGTTAAAGCTTCGAGTCCACGTACAGTTCTGTTTCCTGTTGCATACAGGTTAGTAAACATGAGCGAACGATCTGCAAGGCTATCCAGAAAAGGAGTGATATTTCGGGTGTTTCCGTAGTGAGCCATGAATTCAGCAGATAAGCTTTCAATAGAAATTAAGACTACATTTTTTTTAAGCTCTGGCTGTCCGGAAATGATATTTCTTTCGAGGGTGGGCTCGGTATATTGGCTTAAGAAGATATTATCTGCTTTTTTCTGGTCTATTTTTGAATAAAACTGGAAATAATCGAGCTCATTATGAGTAAATGCCCAATAGAATTTTGGAAGTCCGTTAGCCTTAATTTCATCCGAAAATACATTCTGTGATTTCATCTGCATGAGAGAAGGAATAGCAATAAGACTTAATCCTACCATTACTATAAAGGTACCCAGCAGTATGAATTTTTGTTTGATGTTAGGAGGATCTTCCAGTTCTATTTTAGTCTTTTTATGAATATACCAGGTAATGATAGTGCTTATAATAATAATAACAGAGAAGAGAGGAACTACAGGATAACTTTCCATGATATTTCCTATTACTTCATTGGTGTAGATAAGATAATCAACTGCTATAAAGTTATATCGAAGACCGAACTCATTATAAAAGAAATATTCACTGACTGCATTGAAAACAATAACCAATACATAAATGAAAATTGTAATGAAATATGATACACTTCGTATTCTCTTTCGGTATGCAGGTAAAAAGAGCATAGAGCCAAACAGCAGAGTTTTGATCCCTACAAATATCAGAATGATCTCTTTTACCGAGCCTCCGTACTGTTTGAAAATATTATTGGGAATAAACTGGATATATAAAAGGAATAATAGAAGGGTGCCCAATATAATATATCCGTAAGGTTTGTTGTATTTTGAATCAGATAAAAATAAAAAGTAAAGGGCCAGAAATGAACTTGCAATGGTAAATACAAATATATCATTTACGAGGCCTATGGATATTACCTTTATAATTTCAAAAAATCCAAAATCTGCTGTAGTGATAGGGTGGAAAAAAAAGACGATTCTCAGCAGCAATGATACGATGAGATAGAATATCCCAAGGTATAGAAAGGGTTTAATTTTTTTTGGGAACATATGCAGCAGTAATTTGAGTTCTATACCTAGGAGTGTCCAAATCCGATATTTCCTTTTTTACCGGAAAGGTTCTTTTTAAAGTCAATCATCTTTAAAGCGGTTACGGCTGCCTCTATACCTTTGTTTCCCAGTGCTCCTCCGCTTCTTGCTATAGATTGCTCTTTATTGTCATCGGTAAGAAGGCAGAAAATGGTTGGGGTATCAGTAAGTATATTGCAGTCTGTGATTCCCTGGGTTACAGCAGAACAGACATAATCAAAATGAGCTGTTTCTCCGCGGATTACACATCCGATAGCAATTACTGCATCATATTTTCTTTCTTTACAAAGCTGCATACTGGCATAGCTAAGTTCAAATGCCCCCGGAACCGGAAATAATTTGATGTTTTCAGCTCTAACCCCTTCTTTTATTAAGGTTTCTAAAGCTCCGTCACGAAGATTAAAAGTTACAAAATCATTCCACTCAGAAAAAACAATGCCGATAGAAAAATCTTCGGCATTAGCTATATTGAGTGGCTTGTAATCGGAAAGATTAACTGTTGCCATTTTTTAAAAGTATTTAGTCATTTCAATGTAAGAATCGGACATTCCGTTATCGTAGTCCTGATATTTTTCATCAATAGTAGCAAAGTATTTTTTAGCTTCAGCTTTTTTCTTTAAGCCTAATGCCAGAATACCGGCTTTTCTTGTGAAGTAATACGAAGTATATGGATCATCAGAAGCTGAAGTTGCTTTATCTAATAATGATAATGCTTCATCATTTTTATTAAGACCGGATTTTGCATCTGCCATAGCTCCATATTTCAATGCCATAAGGGTCTTATTGTCTGTAGTGAATTTATCCAGAAGGTCATATGCTTCCTGGAATTTTCCTTCTTTAAATTTCAGTAAACCTGCATTATAAGCTGAAAGCTTCCCTATTTTAGTAGAAGAATATTCGTTATAAGTTCCCAAGAACCCTGGGTTTGCAGCAGACTTTCCTCCCAAGGCATCTTTGTCTTTTCCTTCAGACAGGTTTTTTTGAGCTGCTAAGAAACCTTTTACAGCTTCTTCATTTTTAGGAGCTACAATAAATTGCTGGTAAGCGAAGAAACCTAAAACTCCTAATATTAATAACCCAAAGATAATCCCTAATGGTTTTGAGTATTTCTCAAGGAATCTTTCAGTGTTTAAAGCCTCTCTATCAAGATCTTTAAAAAATTCCACTGTTTCTTTACCTTCTTGCTCTTTCTGAGCATTCTTTGAAAGTTTTGCCATAGATTTTTAAAAATTGAAATGCAAATTTAATTGTTTCTGAGTGATTTACAAAATACTTTGTGTGAATAGTGAAGATTTTTATTATAAGGTATGCTTTACAACCCTAATAAATGTTTCTTGAGTATTGACTTACTGTATAGAGCTTTATTAAAGAAACTATTATGAATTTACTCGAACCCAGTTTTTTGGGATTAATATTCAAGTAGAGTATACAAACCTGCATCAAACTTTTTAAGTTTTTCAGCTCCTCCCAAGTCTTTCAGACGGATAAGGAAACTGAACTGTGTCACAGTAGCACCTTGTTTTTCTACCAGCTTAGCTGCCGCCTCAGTGGTCCCTCCTGTTGCTAGTAAATCATCATGGATCAGAACTCTCTGTCCCTTTTTTATCTGTCCTTCGCGGGTCTCTATTTCGGCACTTCCATACTCAAGATCATATTTTTCCGAAATAATGGGAGGTGGAAGCTTTCCTTTTTTTCTGATCAAAATGAAAGGAACTTCAAGCGCTACCGCTACTGCGATACCAAATAGATATCCACGACTTTCTATTCCGCAGACTGCATCTACTTTTCCTTTACTGAAAGCCACCAGATCTTGGATTACTTCCTCATATAATTTTGGATCAAGAAAGATGGGTGAAATATCTTTAAACTGAATTCCCGGGATAGGAAAATCAGCTATATTTTCTATTGTATTTTCTAATTTATTGATAAGGTCTTGTGATGCCATTATGGGGTTATTTTATAGCTGGAAATTTTCCAGTCTCCGTTAACATTTTTCAATCCAAAGGTTACCTTCAGGGCAGTTGTGTTTCCATTCTTATCTGTCACATCATAGGTGGCGTTTACACTTGCCGAATTAGTATTAGATGCGCTTGTCGTAATGTTTTTGACTGTAAGACTTTTTACGGCACCAAAACCGGATGTTGGATTAGAAAATGATTCATAGCTTCCCCAAGATGGGTTATTGGAAGAGTCAAAGGCTGCTTTTAAATTTTGAGAACCTACATTATTCAGGAACTTATTTACTGTTGTTTTAGGATCTGCTGTAGGCTGCTTTGGAGTAGCTGTTGCCGGAGGTATTGTTGCATTTGGATCTGTACCTGTAGAGCTCACCGAGATGTTTGGATCCGTCATAGATGGATCCTGTATTGATGCTGTAGAGTCTATTTTCGGAGCTTCGGGAACTTTTAATGCATAAGGATTAACATCTAACCCTATTTTAGACATTTTAAATGTTTTTGCCGTAGTTTTTACAGAAACTGTAATATCTATTTTGTTATCTATAACTTTTGATGCCTGTATGGATGAGAATCTAAGATTAAAACCACGGAAGTTATTATCCTGCATTAAGTTTTTTGAAGTATATATCTTAGATCCGTTACTGAAAACCTCCAGCGTAGTTTCTAAGGCTGCTCCTGTAAATGTAATAGGATTTCCGGCATTATCTACTAATCTTGGAATAATCTGAATGGCAGTTGCTCCGGTTCCATTGTCTCCTGTAGGATTGGTTGTTATGCTTAATGAATTTGCCTTTACATCATTAGGGTCACTTTCTTTGGCCTTTTCATCTCCGAAAATATTCATTTCACCTAAGGATGGAGGTGCTGTGCTTGCCCATTCAATGCCATTTTGCTGTGCTACCTGATCTGCCATGCTCATGATTTCAGGAACTTTTTTTCCATTAATCAGTTGCCCCAGTGCTTTAAGCTCATTGACATCTCCATCAGCCTCTACTCCAAATGTTTTAAGGATATATAACGCTTCATTGAATTTGATCTGTTTAATGGTGGAAAGGCTTGATGCCATATCATTGATACTGGACTGCAGTGTCTGTGTATTGGTGGCATCTACATGATCCTTTTTACATGCAGTAAACAGCAATAAACTGAATATGAGAAGAAAAGAAAACTTTTTCATTGTTTATCTGGTTTGTGCAAATTTAGTAAAAGGATTAATAATAGGAATTTTTATTTTATATTTTATTGAATTATTGGGAAAATATGGACTCATTTTAGAATCATATTAAACAAAAAAGCTGATCATTAAATGACCAGCTTTTTTGTTATTTGGAAATCCTTAGAAAGGATATTCATAAATTTCAGATTCGTGTAGGTAAGGGTTACCTGTAGGAATTAATTTCAGCTTAGATAATGCGGACATTACTGTGAAGATGAATAATCCTATTACGAATAATAGAGCTCCTAAGATTAATAATAATACTTCAGGTGTTTTCCAGTATGGACCTACTGTTCCTGGCATTACCATGTTGAAGTAATCTACAACGTGACCAATAAGGACAATTACAGCCATTGTGGTTACTACCTTATAATTTCTCTTAATGCTGCTGCTTACTAAAACTAATAATGGTAATAAGAAGTTTAAAATAAGCATTGGTAAGAATGTGATAGAGTAGTGTTCAAATCTTCCAAAGAAATAATTTACCTCTTCCGGAATATTTGCATACCAGTAGAGCATGAACTGTGCAAACCATGTATATGTCCAAAGCATACTTGTAGCGAAAAGAAATACTCCTAAATCGTGTAAGTGATTGTCATTAAACTGTGGTAAGAAACCATTTTTCTTAAGATATACACTTAGAAGGATGATTACTGCGATACCACTTGAAAGACAGCTAACCATTGAATACCAGATATACATTGTAGAATACCAGTGAGGATCAATAGACATCAACCAATCCCATGCCCAAGCTGCTGAAGCAAATCCGAAGAATGCAATATAACCAACAGACCATCTGTAAAGCATTTGATAATCTACTCTTGATTTTGTATCATCTACCTTCTTGGATGCTGCTTTCAGTTTCCATGCGAAGAAAGTTGCTCCTGCTACATAGATAATTGTTCTAACAGCATAGAAAGGAATATTTAAGAATTTTTTCTTTTCAAATAATATCACATCAAAATTGGGATCTGAAGGATCTGTTAAAGCTGGATCCATCCAGTGGAATAAATGACCGTTATGAGTGATGTTTAAGATCATAATGATAATTAAGATCACTCCACCCCAAGGGATATAAGAAGCAATAGCTTCCATTACTCTTGTAATAATTATTGGCCATCCTGCATGAGCAGCGTGCTGAATACAATAGAAAAATAATACACAGCAACTTACTCCAAAGAAAAATACAGCTACAAAGTGAATCGATGCCAAAGGCTGATTGTGAATCTGCATTGCAGCATGTTCTAAATGTGAGGCATGATCCTGAGGACCCACCATTTCACTTGAATGTGTAGGTGCATTATGACCTGAAGCATGAACAGCTTCCATCATCTGCTCTATTTTTTCAGTGCTGATTCCTTTGTTTAAGAAGAAACCGATACCAAATAGAACTAAACCTACAACAAGAAGTATTATAGAAGTTGACTTTAATTTTGGTGAAAAACTATACATTTCTTTTCTTATTTTTTAGTTGCGGTAGAATCTGTTTTTGTTTCTGTAGTAGCTGCTGCTGCCGGAGCTGTGCTTTTCTTAAAAGCATTCATCACATACAAAGCCACTCTCCATCTGTCTCCAGGATTTAATTGTCCTGCATAAGACCCCATAGCATTTCTACCGTTGGTTAGTACATAGTGAACAGATCCTACTGTAATTTCTCTATCTGCATAGTTTGGTACTCCCGAATAAGCTCCACTTTGTACTATTGGTCCTTGACCGTCTCCTGCCGTACCATGACATGCAGCACAAGTGTGATCAAATAATATTTTTCCTCTTGCTATATCTTTTTCAGCATTAGCAGGATTTAAAGGAGAGCTTGTAATTAATTTTGAAGCGTTATAACCTGCGTTATATTCATCAACATTTTTAGGAAGCTTACCTTCTTCAAAAACTCCGTCTTTATTTTGAGAAACAGTTCCTTCTACAGGAGAGAGGCCTGTTGCTCCATTATTTTTTACAAAAGCAGGAATTTCATTTTCATGATCTGAGTATGCATCTTCAGCTTTCATCAAAGGGTCGTAAGCTACAGGAAAATACATGTCAGGAAAATATACTAATGGTGCATTTTCTTTTGGTCCGCAAGAATTAAGTAAAACTGTTGTTAAACCTAAAATTGCTGTAATTTTTAGTACATTCTTTTTCATTTTAAGCGTCTTTAACAGTTATTTCTTCAACTCCGGTTTCAATCAGTAACTGTTTTACAGATTCTACATCTTCAGTTACAAATTCCATCATAAATTTATCATCGGTAGTTCTCGGGTCCGGGTTTTGCGGAGCCGCACCAGGATACATTTTATTTCTTACCAAGAAAGTCAATGACATCATGTGAGCAGCACAGAAAACCATTAATTCGAACATTGGAACCACGAATGCCGGCATATTGTGAGCCCAGTCAAAAGCAGGCTTACCACCGATATTCTGAGGCCAGTCATGATTCATTACATACCACGTTACCAGGGCTCCGATTGTAAGCCCATAACAAGCATAAATGAATGCAGCATCCGAAATCCTTGTTTTCTTTAACCCTAAAGCTTTGTCTAGCCCGTGAACCGGGAACGGAGTATAAACCTCGTTGATTTTAATTCCTTTATCGTTGAATGCTTTAACGCCGTTCATTAAATCGTCGTCGTCAGCATAAAGTCCGTATACAATTTTAGTGGTGCTCATCTCCTTCTTTTGCTTTATAAGTTTCACCTGAGATTTTCAGAATCGATTTTAATTCAGCCTGTGCAATTACAGGGAATGTTCTTGCGTATAATAAGAATAATACAGAGAAGAATCCGATTGTTCCTAAATATACACCCACATCAATAATTGTTGGTTTAAACATCGTCCATGTTCCTGGCAAGTAATCTCTTGAAAGGTTGATAACGATGATGTCGAAACGCTCAAACCACATACCAATGTTGATGATCAATGCAACGATGAATGTCCAGATAATATTGGTTCTTGCTTTTTTGAACCAGAAAGATGCAGGAACAACAAGGTTACAGATAATCAATGACCAGAAAGCCCACCAGTAAGGTCCTACTGCAGCTCCCGGAGATAGATAAGTAAAGTCTTCATATCTTGATCCGGAATACCATCCGATAAAATATTCTGTTGCATAAGCTACAGTTACCATACCTCCTGTAAGAACGATTACAATGTTCATAATTTCAATATGGTACATAGTAATATAATCTTCCAGATGACACACTTTTCTAGCGATTAACAACAGTGTCTGTACCATTGCAAATCCTGAGAAGATCGCACCGGCAACGAAATATGGAGGATAAATTGTAGAGTGCCATCCTTTAATTACCGAAGTGGCGAAGTCGAAGGATACGGTGGTGTGTACTGAGAATACAAGTGGAGTTGCCAAACCTGCCAATACCAAAGATAATTCTTCGAACCTTTGCCAGTGTTTTGCTTTACCACCCCAACCGAATGCTAGGAATGTATAAATTTTCTTTGTCCAAGGTGTCTTTGCTCTGTCTCTGATCATTGCAAAGTCAGGGATAAGACCCATGAACCAGAATACTGTTGATACTGAGAAATATGTAGAGATCGCAAATACGTCCCAAAGTAGAGGAGAGTTAAAGTTAGTCCATAAAGAACCGAACTGGTTAGGAAGAGGGAACACCCAGTATCCTACCCAAACTCTACCCATGTGAATTACAGGGAAGATTGCTGCCTGTACAACTGCGAAGATTGTCATCGCTTCCGCAGAACGGTTAACAGACATTCTCCAACGCTGTCTAAATAATAATAATACCGCTGAGATTAAGGTTCCGGCGTGACCAATACCTACCCACCATACGAAGTTGGTAATATCCCAACCCCAGTTAATAGTTCTGTTAAGTCCCCATGCTCCAATACCCGTTCCGATAGTGTAAGCGATACAACCAAAACCGTAGATGAATAGAACTAAGGCTGCATATAATGAAATCCACCATAGTTTACCTGCTCTCTCTTCGATAGGTCTTGCAATATCTTCTGTGATATCGTGATAAGTTTTGTGACCAATAATTAGAGGTTCTCTTATCGGAGCTTCGTAATGTCCTGACATTTTATACCTATTTATTATTTAAACTTTATTTTTCTACTCTGTTTCTTACTTTCGCGTGATAGAACACATTTGGTTTTGTTCCGATCTCTTCTAGTAAATAATATCTTCTGTTGCTAGAATATAACTTTCTAACTTCAGATTCTTTGTCATTCATATCTCCAAACTTCATTGCCCCTGTAGAACATGCTTTTGAACAAGCTGTCTGGAACTCTTCACTCTTAACCTTTCTTCCTTCTTTTTTAGCTTCAAGAATAGTATTTTGAGTCATTTGGATACACATTGAACATTTCTCCATCACCCCTCTTGTTCTTACAACAACATCCGGGTTTAGAACCATTCTTCCTAAGTCATTGTTCATATTGAAGTCGAACTTATCATTAAGGTTATAAGTAAACCAGTTGAAACGTCTTACTTTATACGGACAGTTGTTAGCACAATATCGGGTACCGATACATCTGTTGTAGGCCATGTGGTTTTGACCTTGCTTACCATGAGAAGTAGCAGCTACCGGACATACTGTTTCACAAGGAGCGTGATTACAGTGCTGACACATTACAGGCTGGAAGATTACATCCGGATTATCTGCAGGGTGATTTAACGCACCACCATCTTTACTGAATGCAGTTCCATAAAGTTCAGGGACTGCCATTCCATCTTTTAATCCTTCATATACCTCTACTTTTTGTCTTGCAGAATAATAACGGTCAATTCTTAACCAGTACATATCCCTTGACATTCTTATTTCTTCTTTTCCTACAACCGGAACATTGTTTTCTGCCTGACAAGCAATAATACATGCTCCACATCCAGTACATGAGTTCAAGTCGATTGATAGGTTAAAGTGAGGTCCGTCCGTATCATCGAATGCATCCCAAAGGTCAATTTTACCTGCGGGAAGTGCACCACTAATCGTATGATATTCCAATGGTTTGTTCCATCCTTTGTGCTCATCATCAAATGCTACGTTTAAGAAATCATTTAAAGGAACTTCCTTCGCGATTTCATAACGACCCATTAATGTATTTTGAAGCTGTACTCCTGCAAACTCATGATCTTCTCCCGTTTTCTCTATTTTAACGTTAGAAACGATCAAATTAGACCCATCGAATAGAGGATAAGCGTTTACTCCTGTATCAGCAGTTGCTCCGGAATTCTTTTTACCATATCCAAGTGCAAGACCTACAGATCCTTCCGCTTGTCCAGGTTGGATGAATACAGGAACATCTTTTATTGTTACTCCGTTTGCAGTAAGGTTTACAATAGAACCATTTAACTGCATTCTTGCGTTCAGACTGTTTTCTATTCCTAATCTTTCAGCATCTTTTGGAGAAATAGTCAGATAATTATCCCAAGACATTCTTGTGATTGGATCAGGTAACTCTTGTAGCCAAGGGTTATTTGACTGAGTACCATCTCCTATTGAAGTCTTAGTATATAATACTAATTCAAGATCAGATGGTTTGATACTTCCTAACTCAGCAATAGCCTGAGCAGCATTTCCACCAGCGTATGATAGTGAAGAAGCATTGGCAGAAGTATTAATACCATTGTATAATGCCTTATTGAAAGAAGTACCTCCTAAGATAGAAGTAGCATTTGCTTTTAAGTAATCGTAGTAATTATTAGCAGCATTGTTTTTACCATTTTTCCAAACCAATAGAGATTCTTCAATCTGTCTTGATTTATAGATTTTTTGGATCGTAGGCTGCATTAATGAATATACTCCTGACTGAGGTTCAATATCTCCCCAAGATTCTAGCCAATTAGCTACAGGAATTACAGCTTTCGCTGCTTTGTACATTTCATTTTTCTTATCTGCAACAGCGATTACATAAGGAACTTTTGCTAAAGATTTTTTGAAATCTTCTCCTTTAGGGTGTGAATAGATCGGGTCAACGTTATTGGTAATTAATACTCCAACCTGACCTGCATTTACCCATCCTAAAAATTCCTGATATCTTGCTTTGTCAAATTCTTTTAATAGGTTTGCTTTACCAGTGAAAGCAACTGATCCTAACTTCTGGTTGATTAAGTGTGCTAAAACCTGTGCTCCTTTGGAACCGTCAGCTAAAACAACAGCTTTGCTTCCTTTAGCTTTTAATTCGTTAGCAATTTCAGTAGCAGTTTTATCAGATGTTCCACCGCCTACGATAGCATTGTAAACTTCAACTAAAGTTTTATTTACTTCGCTTGGTTTTAATCTGTATCTTGAATCAGAGTTAGCCCCTGTTAATGACATATTGGATTCTACCTGAATGTGTCTCAACATGGTTGCTCCCGGCTTTCTGGCCTCAGCATATGAAGTCTCTAAACTTGCAGCGTTATAATCTCCCAAGAAATCTGCCTGGAAAGCTACTACTAATTCACTTCCTTTAAGGTCGTAAACTGGTAATGCTCTTTGTCCGAAAACCTCCTGAGCAGCATCTAATGCAGCAGAGTATGGATAAGCATCATAAGTTACTAATTCCGCTGTAGGATATTGTGCTTTAAATTCCGCGAATAATTTTTTAAAAGTAGGGGATGCAAAAGAGTGTGATAAAACAACAATTCTTTTATTTGCAGCCTTAGCTTCATTAAGTCCTTTAATAACGAAGTCATCTACTTTGTCGAATGTTTCGTCTTTTCCGTCTAATTTAGGCTGTTTTACTTTATCATTATCATAAAGAGAAAGTACACTGGCCTGAGCTCTGGCATTAGTTTTACCTAAATCACCAGCAGCTGGATTCGGATCAATTTTGATTGGTCTACCTTCTCTTGTTTTTACTAAAACACTTGCGAAGTCGAAACCGTCAAAATAAGTTGAAGCGTAATAATTAGGAACCCCAGGAATAATGTCATGCGGTTTAACCACATAAGGGATCGTTTTAATTACCGGAGCTTCACACGCAGCTAATGTTACAGCTGCTGTAGAGAAACCTAATAATTTTAAGAAATCTCTTCTTGAAGTACTTGATCCGTTTTGTTCAGCATCTTCAAGGAAATCTTCTACTGGAATTTCTTCTTGAAACTCTTTCTGAGCCAGCTTGTGATTTAAAGCTGGATCTTTAAGTTCGTGAATACTTCTAAATTGTATTTTGTTTGAAGCCATTTATACTTCTAATTTTTTAGTTATTAATAATGACATTTACCACACTCAAGACCTCCAATCGCATCTACAGTAATTTTACCTCCATCCTTAGGATATTGCTTTTTAAGCTTGTCATGTAGATTTTTGAAGTATTCTTTATTATAACCGTTGTTCATATCAATCTCTGTAGTTCTGTGGCACTCAATACACCATCCCATGGTGAAGTCATTGGCCATTTGAACCACATTCATTGTATCTACTTTTCCGTGACAAGCCTTACAAACAACATCAATTTTGTCATTAGGGTTCTTTTTGTTGAAAGAACTGATAATCGCTTGTTCACCAGCAACAACGTGCTGAGAGTGGTTGAAGTAAACGAAATCAGGCATGTTGTGAATTCTTGTCCATTCTACCGGCTGAGTTTTACCAGTATACTGTTGTTTTTCAGAATCCCATCCTGTAGCAGCATAGATTTTTTGAATCTCCCCGTCATAGAATGCTTTGTCTTTTCCTGGCTCCATGTATTTACCAGTGTATTCAGAGATAGATCTGTGACAGTTCATACAAACGTTCATAGATGGAATTTCTGATACTTTTCCATATTTAGCACTTGAGTGACAAAGTTGACAGTCAATTTTGTTTTCTCCAGCGTGAATTTTGTGTGAGAAGTGAATAGGCTGCTCCGGCTTATATCCTTTGTAAACCCCGATCCACATGATCCAGTTCCAAATTCCATAAGTAGCCAAGATAGCAAGGATAGCCAATAAACCTTTACCTACATAGTGATATTTTTGATAGATTTCACTGAATGAACGAACTCTTGTCGCGTTAAGTCCAGCTAAGTCTTCTGACTGACCTAATGTTACAAGCTGTCTTAATTTGATTAGAATCCAAACTAACAATCCAGCGATTGCCAATAATGAAATAATAACAATATTAGCTGTTGTTTTATCAGTGGCAGCTCCTCCTGTTTCTGGTGCAGCAGGTGCAGCAGCTACTTCTGGTTCTGGTGCAGGAGGATTAGTAGTATAGGCTAAAATGTCATCAATGTCCTTATCCGAAAGGTTTGGGAACTGCTGCATTTCAGTCTTGTTGTAATCTTCGAAAATCTTGTTAGCGTACTTGTCTCCGGATTCTCTTAAAGCCTTATTGTCTTTAATCCATTTGTGAAGCCAATCTGTACCGAGTCCTTCTTCGTCTTGAACTTTAGCTACGATCCCCTTTAATGGTGGACCAATAATCTGTTTGTCTAAAGCGTGACATGCTGTACAATTTGCTTTGAAAAGTTTCTCTCCGTTTTTAGGATCGCCGTCTTGCCCGTAAATTGAAGCACTGGTTGATAGCAATAAGCCTATTGCGATCAACGTTTGTTTATAATGCTTTCTCCAACTAATCATTTAAATTATCTTATGTTAGTAAATATTGAACATTCAATCAATTCCGCAAAAATAATATTTTTAACACTAATTTAACGGTAACAACAAAGGGGAAAATATCATTTAGCTTTAATTTGTATTGATTCTAAATAACTAGTTTGGTATAGTTTTTTTATTTATATAAATTTGCGGAAACAAGTTTAAATGAAAAATTTAATCAAAATATTTTCAATCTTATCTGTGTTTGGATTTTATAGCATTGAGGCACAGCAGATTGTGAAGAAGGATACTTTTGCGGGAACAGAACTTACTATTTCGATGGATTCTAAAGTAGATGCTGCTTTGACGAGTTTGGAGAATAAATGTTCTAAAGGAAGTGCCAGTTCTTCTTCCAGCTATTCCAATTCATCGAATAGCATTCTTGATAGCAATTCATCAAATAATCCATTATCTCCTCCGAAAGTATATGTTCCTAGCAGAACTTTGACCAATGCAGAGATTTGTAGAAAGAATCCAAGAATTTTAGGATATAAAATACAGATTACTACAGTTAAAAGTAACGAGGAAGCTAATGAAGTAAGATCTTATTTCAGAAAAAGATTCCCTAATCTAAAGGTGGAGATTGATGCTTCTTTCAGACCTAATTATAAAATTCTGGCAGGAAGTTATTTCACAAAACAGAGTGCTGCTTCAGATTTGTCCAAAATCAGGGAGTATTTTAAATCGGCCGTTGCTGTGCAATACAGGATTTTCTGTGCTGAAGCTAAATAATATAGAGAGTAATTAATTTAAATATAAAAAAGCAGTGGTGTTCAATCACTGCTTTTTTTATTGATAATACTGATTTAAAAACCAGAAGAACTCATGCATTCTCATGTAATTGTTAAACAGAAGATAGACTAAAAGACCTCCTAAAGTGACAGTTAAAAATGATAAACTCTTAGCATTGGATCGGTATGCCTGAAATAACCACCCCAATAGCAGAGGGTAAATGTATACAAAATGACCTCCGTAAATGTAAGAAGTATGAAGCCCAAACCTCATGATACAATGGATGATGATATCGAAAAAGAAAGAGATCATTAAAATTTGAACAAGGCGATTTTTAAAATTTTTAAGATAGCTCCATAGGATTAAAGTAAGGATGATTGCGATAAAGATATAGGGTAACCATGAAGTGTATACATCCATAAACAAACCTTTGTAATCAAATCCTTTCATATTGTTTTTATCACGTACAATAAATCCTGGAAAAAGTATATTTCCTCCAAAAAAGAATGATAAAATCATATCCCATATCGGAGTACTGTTTACATTGGAGAATTTTTCATATTGCTGAGATGTCTTTGAAAAGATATTTTCATACTTGAAATTAATTCTGTTCAGGTAAAGCAAAATGAAACAGATGAGAGTAAACAGTACCCTTATTGATGCATTTAATAAACTTTTCCAGTTTTTGAATATACCCTTTTCAAAGGGAAGTGGGATAAAAACTTTTATAATATTGGTAATGGTTAACCCACCAATAGTTACTCCTGCAAATGCAAGTGCCAATGCCGGAATCTTTTCTTCTTTTTGTAGCTTCAATGCAGCATAATGATTATAAAGAGTCAGTAAAAACAGGGTGTAAGTAAAGTTTTCTGGAGTAAAAGAAAGTAATATATTGGTAGAGAAAATTCCAAAGAAAGCTAAAATCAAAAAACAGATGGTTAAGGGCAGACGGATAATGTTTTTCAGGTATTTAAAGACTTGTAATATGCATGCGCTGACCATAATATTGCTTAACCAGGCGAGTGTCAGCCTGAAGGTTGAATCCATTTTTCCGTTGGAGATGAACAGCGCCAATTCTCTGATCCAGTTGAAAAAATAATAAGAAAGGGGGTGTCTTTCAAAGCTGCCTCCTGTCATCACTATGGCTTTATTGTCGAAACTGAAATAGGCATCCCAGGGTATTCTGCTGTCAAATATGATCCTGTAATTCAGAGCGATATAAGAGCCTAAGATTCCATAGCCAATGAGGAAAAATAAAAATACTCCAAGCTCAAGTAGGGTGGAAGGAAAGATCAGTCTTAAAAAATTTATAAATCTTGATTTTAATGAAGACACCTGCTGTAAGTTTTTGCAAAAGTAAAACAAAACCCACTACATTCAGTGGGTTTTTATCTATTATTCTATAAATATAATTGAATGATTTATCTTGATTATGAACTGCAGGAAAGAGTTGAACATCCTGAAATATCATTATATTTTGAAGGTCTTTTTTTAGAAAACTCCGGATAGATTTCTTCATACGGATTTTCCAAAGCATGAATGAGCTGATCTAATAATCCTGTTTTACCCTCATTAATTTCTTCAATACACTCAAATAAAAGGTAATTTCTCAGAGTGAATTTAGGATTATTCTTTTTCATCATAAGGATCGCTTCCTCTTTGGATATGCTGTTTTTGTCAAGCCTTGTTTGATAGGATCCAATGAAATGATTAAGCTTTCTTAATTTTTCTTCGTCTAAAACAGTATAGGAAATATCCTGAAAGAGAGTTGTAACATTAGATAATTCATCATGTTTTTCCAGTCTGTTGAAAAACAGTGTATAGTCCAATTGTAATTCCTGCATAAGCCCTTGCCAGTTGGTGAAAAAATCTTCGTCTTCTTTTAAAAGGTTATCGAAACCAAACTTGCTACACAGCATTTTGTCATGAGCTTCCCAGAAATAATTCCCATAATCATTAAGGGTTTTTTCCATAAAAGTTTCATCATTGATCAGGGGATAGAGCGCATTGGCCAGTTGCCAAAGATTCCATTGTGAAATCTGTCCCTGTTTTCCAAATGAATACCTTCTTCCCGGCAAATCTGTAGTATTGGGAGTGAAGTTTAAATCATATTCATCCATCATGGAGTAAGGACCGTAATCTATAGTAAGACCGAGAGCGGACATATTATCAGTATTCATTACACCATGTACAAATCCTACCCGATACCATTCAACCATTAAATCGGCAGTCCTTTTACAAATGCTTCCAAAGAAGTCTTTATACTTCTGTGTATCTTCGGAAGTGATTTCCGGGTAATAGTTTTTAATAGTAAAATCAGCCAGGTTCTTTAATGTTTGATATTCTTTTTGGGCAGATAAAAGTTCAAAATGACCAAAGCGAAGAAAGCTTTCAGCGGTTCTGATGATCACGGCTCCTTTTTCTTCTTGAGGATTTCCGTTGTACATCATATCTCTGACTACTTTCTCACCAGTAAGGCTTAAACTTAAAGCCCTTGTGGTAGGAACCCGTAAGTGATACATTGCCTCACTCATTAAATATTCTCTGACGGAAGATCTCAGTACAGCTCTTCCATCGGCATGTCTTGAGTAAGGAGTTGCTCCGGCTCCTTTCCATTGTATTTCGGTAGTTTGGTTGTTATTGGTTATTTCTCCGGCATAAATAGCTCTTCCGTCTCCCAGCTGGCCCGCCCAGTTGCCAAATTGATAACCGGCATAAGCCGTAGCGTATGGTTGTATGTTTTCAGGAAGATGGTTCCCTACAAGGAAGTTTAAATCTTTGTCCTCATAAGTGCCTAATCCGATTTGTTCCGAAAGCTTTTCATTGAATATAATTAGTTTAGGGTTATCAAAACCTGCAGGCCTGATTGTTGAAAAAAGGACTTTCGGAGTATTTCTCTGCATAGGATTATCAGAAAAATCACCGGGAAAAGTTTTTATAAAGGGTTGTTTTATATTTTCAATATTCATAACCCAAAGTTATAAATAATAAAAAGACCCTTCAAAAATTATTTGAAGGGTCTTTTCTGTAAAAATTATTTGTTGAAATCAATGTCTTCTCCGGTGTTGAGATTTTCATTGACGCTTTCTTCTTTTTTATGCACTGTTCCATTGGACTGACCTGAGCTGGCTGGTGGAGGGTTTTTAATCTGATCGATGGTTCTTAGTCCACCATCATCTCCGTAACCACCTCCAAGACCTTGAAGGTCGGCACAGTTTCCTGTCCAGTCGGATGGTTTAATGAATTTGTCATCCGGAGAAACGCCTAAGCTTTTATCTGCCCATACTTTTTTCATATAGATAGCCCAGATCGGTAAAGCCATTCTTGCTCCCTGTCCTTCCCCTGTACCATAGAAGTGAGTGGCTCTGTCTTCCCATCCCACCCATGTTCCTGTAGCCAGTTTAGGAGTGATTCCCATAAACCAACCATCGGAGTTGTTCTGAGTAGTACCTGTTTTACCAGCAATCTCTATATCTTTTGGAACTCCTCTTCTGGAAAGCTCCCCGGAAGCGGTTCCATATTGAGCGACCCCTTTCATCAGTTCAATCATAGTGTAGGCATAAAGAGGATTCATTACTTCTTTAGGCTCTATGTTCACTTCTTTGATTACTCTTCCGTTGGCGTCTTCAATTCTCCAGATCATTTCCGGTTTGTTATAATTTCCATAGTTAGCAAAAGTACTATAAGCACCTAACATTTCATAAATAGTAATGTCGGAGGATCCTAAGGCAATTGTATTATTTCTCGGAATATCTTCAGTAACTCCAAGATCTCTTGCTGTCTGAATTACGGCATCCACTCCCGTCATTTCTATAAGACGAGCAGCTACCGGGTTTTGAGAGTGTGCCAGAGCATCTTTAATGGTAAGCATACCTCCTCTTCCAGGAACGGTCCATCCATTATGGCTGTATGTTCCATTGGAGACCACAGAACAAGGAGTCATTCCCAGTTTCATAATAGCAGTAGCATATACGAAAGGCTTGAAGGTAGATCCTACCTGTCTTTTCCCTTGTTTGATATGGTCATATTGGAAGTGCTGCCAGTCTATTCCTCCTACCCAAGCCTTGATCTCCCCACTTCCCGGATTCATTGACATTAATCCGGCCTGGGCAATTTGTTTATGATAACGGATAGAATCCCATGGAGACATTTCAACTTCTTCTTCTCCGGCCCATGTAAATCTTGATGTTTTAATCGGCTTGTGGAACTCCATTAAAATAGAATCTTCTGGAACACCGGCTGCCTTTAATTGTTTATAACGTCCGGTTCTCTTCATAGCCTGAACCATCACACTGTTAACCTGCTTTTCAGTTAGGTAGTAGAATGGTCTGTTTTTTCTTCCTCTCTGTTCTGCATCAAACCTTTTTTGAAGATCTGTTAAATGTTCTTTAATGGCTTCCTCTGCATACTTCTGCATTTTGGAATCAAGAGTTACATATATTTTTAATCCGTCTTTATATAGGTTGAGTTTTTTACCGGTTTCTTTCTCATAATCTTTAAGATAACCGTCAATCTCTTTTCTTAAATAGAATTTATAATATGCAGAGTAATCATCATTAATATTTTTAATAGGATGGTAATCTACTTCGATCGGTGTTGAAATAGCTTTGTCGTAAGTTCCCTGGTCAATATATCCCGTTTCCAGCATTTGGGAAAGTACAACATCTCTTCTTCTTTTCGCTCTTTCTGGGTTTCGCATCGGGTTGTTGGCGATAGGAGCCTCCAGCATTGCTACAAACATAGCAGCTTCTGGAAGAGTAAGTTCAGATGTTTTTTTATTAAAATAAATCTTTGATGCCATTTCAATACCATTGGCATTGTAGGTGAAATCAAATTTATTGAAATAGAGAGTAATGATCTCTTCTTTTGTATATCTTTTTTCCAAACTTACTGCAACCGACCATTCCTTTAACTTTTGAGTAATCCTTTTGATAGGATTTTTGGAAGGTTCTTTAGTGAAAAGCAGTTTAGCTAACTGCTGGGTAATCGTAGATCCTCCACCTCTGTCACCACCATATCTTACAGCTCTTAATATTGATTTTAAATCAATACCGGAATGCTCTTTAAAACGTTCATCTTCCTTAGCCTGTAAAGCATAGATAAGGTATGGGGGAAGGTCTTTATAGGTAATAGGCTGAGTCTTTTCTTTCTCAAATTTTCCTAATAAAACTCCATCTGAAGAGTAAATTTCAGATGCTACATAAATATCAGGATTTTCAAGTTCTTTCACATCTGGCATTTCCCCTACAAAACCTTGGGAAACCGCAAAGAAAAGAGATGAAATTCCTAAAACGACAACAATGAGTCCAATCCAAATAAATCTAACCCATTTTTTCCAAGAGCCATCTTTCTTATTTTTTTTGGGAGGAAGAGGAAATGATTTTCCTTTACTTCCTGTGTTTTGTTTTTTTTCTTCCATGTATGGTTACGGTTTAGCCGTTTCTATTTTTATACCAATATCTTCTATTCCGGGGAGGTTGTCATTCCTCATTGCCTGTACAATTCCTATTTCATATTTACCCTTCTCCGGAAACCTGTAATTCAGCTTATACTGAAAAAAGATTTCTTTTGTATCTCCAAATCCTGTTCCAAGCCATTCGCCATTTGGTTTTGCTAACACGTAATTTAAAGTGTCTGTTTCTTTTTTCTTGCTTTGAAGATTCGTGAAATTTACAATGAACCGAATGTTACTATAAGGGTACTCATTGTTATTTCTCACAACAAATATAATATTTTTAGGATTTTGCGAATCGGTGATGTCAAGATTAAATTTTTGTTCACTTTTCTTATTCCATTTGTTGTCTATAGAATTCATGATGATATCTTCTCCTGAGGAAGAATTACAATTGTAGAAAAGGAGAAGGGGTAGTAACCCTAAAAATCTAAGCATTATTATCTTTTTTTGGAGGATATTTCTTTTTGAACTTTTTCTTGTTGTTAGAGTTTTGAGGCTTTCTCTCTGTAGATCCGGCATTCGCTTCTGGTTTTTCAGCCGGGGCTTTGGGAGCTTGTGGCTTAGGAGTCTGTCCGGAGTTGGGGTGAGAGTTGTCCTGTCTGTTATTTTTTCTATTCCCTTGGTTAGGTTTATTCTGATTCCTGTTTCTATTATGGGATGATCCTCTGTTTTTCTTTTCAAAACGGTCTACATTATTCTCCTGAATCAAATCTATGCTTTTGATGGAAGTGTCCGGCTGTTTCAATTCTTCAAGAGGTAAGGATTTTTCTCCTTTCTTATTTTTGTAGATCAGTTTTTTTACAAGATCTATATCAAAATCATACCATGCAATAGAGTTTTCAACATAGGCAAACCACATTTTCTTTTTGAAAACATCAATTTTTATACAAAAAGCCTTTCCTTTTTCGGTTTCCAGCATAGTGGAGGAAGGAGGGAAATCACTTAATGCATCAAGATAACTATCTAATTCATAGTTTAGGCAGCATTTTAATTTACCACATTGTCCTGCCAGTTTTTGAGGATTAATACTCAGCTGTTGGTATCTTGCCACGTTGGTATTCACAGAGCGGAAGTCTGTGAGCCATGTAGAGCAGCAAAGCTCTCTTCCACAAGATCCTATTCCGCCTACTTTAGCAGCTTCCTGTCTGAAACCGATTTGTTTCATGTCAATTTTGGTTCTGAAAGCAGCTGCATATTCTTTAATCAGCTGTCTGAAATCGACTCTGTTATCAGCGGTATAATAAAAGGTAACCTTTGAAGCATCACCCTGATATTCCACATCTGTAATTTTCATTTCCAGACCTAGTTTATGGGCAATTTTCCTGGCTTCTATTTTTACATTATCTTCTTTTTTTCTAGCCTCCTGCCAGACTTCTATGTCTTTTTGATTGGCTAATCTATATATTTTAAGTGAAGATTCTTCAGACGTTTTTTTCTTTTTCATCTGAATTTTCACTAATTCACCGGTAAGACTTACTACACCGACGTCATGTCCGGGACTAGATTCTACAGTAACGACACTACCTATGTGTAAAGGAATATTATTTGTATTTTTATAAAATAACTTTCTATCATTTTTAAATCTAACTTCCACATAATCACATCTGTTAGATGCGGGATTGTGAATGTCAGATAACCAGTCAAAAACACTTAATTTATAACTATTACCACAGGTATTTACGCTTTCACAGCCATTTGCGGACTTAGTTCCGCAAGAATGTGTAGAATCGCCGGATGTTTTACATCCACAACTCATATATTCTAATATTTAATCTTGCAAATTTAGATATTTTTATCTTTATGAAATTCTAAAACTTTTAAATATTAATTTGATTCCTAGTTTAATATTAAACATGTGATTAATATTTTAGGGATCATAGTCTTAATATATTAGTA
>NZ_JALAHD010000229.1 GCF_022712095.1 Chryseobacterium sp.
CAATCAAAAGCAGAAAAAAATCAGCGCAAAAAGTTAGAAACTAACACATTAAAGAGCAAATTTATAATAAATCCGGACGTTTCTCTTTTGTAATTTTCACAGCTTCTTCATGTCTCCATTCTTCAATTTTTGCAAAATTTCCACTTAATAATATTTTAGGGACTTCCAGCCCTTTATAATTTTCGGGCCGGGTATAAATAGGAGGAGATAATAAATCATCCTGAAAACTGTCTGTTAATGCGCTCTGTTCATCATTCAAAACTCCCGGTACTAATCTGATAATGGAATCAGCCAGAACACAGGCAGCCAATTCTCCACCGGTAAGTACATAGTCTCCGATTGAAATTTCTCTGGTAATATGCAATTCTCTCACTCGCTGATCTATACCTTTATAATGTCCGCATAAAAAGATCAGATTATTTTTAATAGAAAGAGAATTGGCTATTTTCTGATTTAAAGTAACTCCATCAGGAGTAAGGTAAATGATCTCATCATAGTCCCTCTGAGACTTCAATTCTGAAATACATTTATCCAGAGGTTCAATCATCATCACCATGCCGGCACCCCCTCCATAAGGTTCATCATCCACCTGCCTGTGTTTTCCTACAGACCAGTCTCTAAGATGATGAAAATGCACTTCTACTAATCCTTTGTCCACAGCCCTTTTTAAAATCGATGTTTTGAAAGGGCTTTCCATCAATTCCGGAAGCACACTTATAATATCTATTCTCATTGTAAAGTTTCGTTTTTCTTATTGGGCAGTATGATCAATCGTAATGAGGAGTCTTTATTAAAATAACTCCACATCCAGTTGAAGAAAACTGCTAATTTATTTCTGACACTCAAAATAAGCATCAGGTGAAGGAACATCCAGAAGTACCAGGCCAGGAATCCCTGGAATTTAAAAAATGGCAAATCTACAACAGCTCTGTGTTTACCAATAGTTGCTAATGAGCCCTTATCTTCATATTCATACTCTTTCCACTCATTTTCACTTTTTTTCAAAAAGTTTTTACCCAGATTTTTAGCCTGAGTTATCGCTACATTAGCTACCTGTGGATGAGCGTGGACATACTTTGGAGTTTCCATATAGGCTATATCACCTATGGCATATATATTATCATAACCTTTTACCCGGTTATAACGGTCTACAACATATCTGTTCCTGATCAGCTTATCCTCAGGGAAGCCGCTTACTACATTTCCTGTTACCCCGGCAGCCCAGATTACGTTATTTGATGGAATTTCCTTACCGCTCTTCATAATGACCTTATCACCATTATATTCAGTAACAGTTTCTCCGCTCATAAAAGTAACCCCCAACTCTTTCAGATATTGCTCCGACTTTTTCTGAGCTTCATCACTCATTACAGCCAATGGCATATCCGTAGAACTCACCAGAATAATTTTTAAATTATCAAAGTTCATATAAGGATAATCCCTTGGAAGAATATCTTTTTTCATTTCTGCAAAGGCTCCCGCTAACTCAACACCGGTAGGACCGCTTCCTACGATCACAATATTCCAGTTTCCTTCGCTACTTCTGGTTTTCTCAAGAATAAGTTTCTCAAACGTCATCAGAACATGATTTCGGATACTGATAGCTTCCTGGGTATTTTTCATTCCAAATGCCCTGTTCTCCATTTCAAGATTCCCAAAGAAATTAGTTTTACATCCTGTAGCAATAACCAGTTTATCATAACTGAATTCAGCTTCATCTGTAATCACTTTATTCTCAGAGGGAATAATTTCCTTCACTTCCGTCAAGCGGAATTGTGTATTTCTCGACCTCTGGAAGATTTTCCTGAAAGGGAAAGAAATATTGGAAGGCTCAATCCTTCCGCACGCTACCTGATAAAAAAGCGGCTGGAACATATGATGATTCACACAATCCAGTAATATCACTTTCTTATTTTTATTGTTTAAAGTTTTTGCAAGCTGTAACCCTGCAAAGCCTCCACCTATAATTAAAACTTTCTCACGTGTTTCCATAATAAACAAATTTACTGATTTTATTTAGCATTTTAGAACATAAAAAGCTAGTTTTGCAAAACTTTATGATAAAAAAACACCACAAAAAAACAACCAGAAACCTCCATAAAAACAGGCGAAAACGATATTTTTTCCGGAGAAGAGTTGTGTTGGTTATTTTAGTAATCGCCCTGATCGGAACCGGATTATACCTTAAACAATCCATTACTTATTACTACGCTTTATACTTTAATAAGTTTACTCATAAAAAGCTTCACAATAGCGAAAAAGAAACTTTAAGGATTCAAAAAATCATCTCTGATAATTTAGATAAAACCTATGGACTCGACATTTCCCACTATCAGAATAAAGAAGATATCAAATGGGACAGTTTAAGTATCGGAAATAAAACTATTCCACTTGAATTTGTTGTAATGCGCGCCACGATGGGTAATAAAAGTGCCGATAAACATTTTGGTGAATTTTGGGAACAAGCAAAAAAACATAACCTTATTCGGGGAGCTTATCATTTTTACAGAGCAGATGAAGATCCTATTATTCAGGCTAATAATTTTCTGGAAAATGTAAAACTGGAAAGTGGTGACCTTCCTCCCATCCTGGATATTGAAAAAATTCCAAGAAGAAAGACCAATGAAAGACTTGTAGAAGATCTGAAAGTCTGGTGTAAGATCATAGAGGAAACTTATGGTCAAAAGCCCATCATATACACATATTACCATTATTATAAAGACTTCCTCAAGGGTGAATTTGATGATTATCCATTGTGGCTGGCCAACTACAATGATGTTCCTTCCCCATCACCCGATGATCATTGGGATTTCTGGCAGTTTACAGAAAGTGGGATCGTTTATGGCATCAACACCAAGGTAGATCTGGATATTTATAATGGAAGTTTATGGTCTTTAAAAAGTCTTACGTTGGATTAATTTTTCAGAAAATCAACTATATCTTTATTCAGGTGATCCGCTATTTCAAAAGGAAGATGATGAGAAGCTTTAGGATAAATCTTAAGTTTAGCCTCCGGAATTTCTTTTGCCAGCATTCCAGTATGCTCTTTTTTAATCACATCATTTTCTCCGGCAATAACAAAAACAGGATTCTGAATTGTATTTAATTGTTTTCTATTGATATCAGGCTCCGTAATCATCAGTTTCAGCAATCTTCTTTCTGTTTCATTTTCAGGTTGGTTAGCCATTTCCATCCATTTTATCTTATCTTGAAAACTTTTCAGAAGGCCTTCTTCTACTCCTTTTGGAAAGGCATTAGCTCCAATAATGACCAGTTTATTCAGATTTTCCGGATATTGCAGAGCAAATTCAAGCCCCGTATTTCCACCATCACTCCAACCTAAAATATTTACCTTATCCATATTTAATTCATTCATGAGATTTTTGAGATCTGCTGCAAAAATTTTATAGTTTAAATTTCCATTGGTGAAATCTTTGCTTTTGCGCTGAGCTCTTGTATCTATCGCTATTATTTTAAAATATTTAAATTTTTATGATCCGTTCATAGGAACAAATTATATTTTATCTTCCTTACCTCTTAATATTTCGTATTTTCGTGCTACGAAATTTTTATAGAAATGAATTACGTTGCTGCTGAAAACCTTACCAAATCTTACGGAATAAAAGTTTTATTCGAGAATATTTCTTTTAACATAAACGAAGGAGATAAAATCGCTATTGTCGCCAAAAACGGAAGCGGTAAATCTACTCTTCTTAAAATCCTGATGGGTAAAGAAATTGCAGACAGCGGAAATGTAATCATTAATAAAGATATTCAGGTAGTACTGTTTGATCAGGAAATTGTTTTTGATCCGAGTCTTACGATCGATGAATTCATGATGACTTTAGATTCTGAACCGATTATGGCACTTAAAAATTACCATCACTCACTTCATTCTACAGATAATGATTTCATAGAAAAAGCATTGGCCGATATGGAAGCTCATAAAGCCTGGGATCTGGAAAATGAAATGAAACAAATTCTTTCCCAGCTTAAAATCACTGATCTTCAGGCAAAGATGGGAACTTTATCTGGGGGCCAGATCAAAAGAGTTGCTTTAGCTAAACTCCTTACGGAAACGAGGGCAGAGCATCGGCATACACTTTTGATTATGGATGAGCCCACCAACCACCTTGATGTAGAAATGGTGGAATGGCTGGAAAATTATTTAAATAAAGCCAAAATAACTTTATTATTGGTTACTCACGACCGTTACTTCTTGGACAGTGTCTGCGACATTATCTGGGAGATGGAAGACCAGAATCTATACGTCCATAATGGATCTTATGCCACTTATCTTGAAAACAAGATGATCCGTGAAGAGAACCTTGATGCTACTATTGATAAAGCCAACAATCTCTACCGAAAAGAACTGGAATGGATGCGCAGACAGCCTAAAGCCAGAACCACAAAATCAAAAAGCAGAATCGATGCTTTTTATGAAACTGAAAAGGTAGCGAAAACAGATACCCGAAAACAGAATCTTGAACTTGATTTTGAAATGAAACGTTTAGGAAATAAAATCCTTGAACTTAAACATATCAATAAAAGCTTTGGAGACAAAGTACTGTTAAAAGATTTCAGCTATCAGTTTCAGCGTGGAGAGAAAGTAGGAATCATAGGTAAAAACGGAGTGGGAAAATCCACCCTTCTCAATATCATCCAAAAATTCGAAAAAGCAGACAGTGGTGAAATAGAAACAGGAGAAACTATTTCTTTTGGGTATTTTTCCCAAAAAGGATTGACCTATAAAGAAGATGAAAGAGTTATTGATTTCATTAAAGAGATCGCTGAATTTTACCCATTAGCTAACGGACGAAGTTTATCAGCATCTCAGTTCTTACGCTTATTCCTGTTTGATGACCAGACACAATATTCTCCCATTTCTAAACTTTCAGGGGGTGAGAAAAGAAGATTACATTTAATGTATATTCTTTACCAAAATCCTAATTTCCTGATTTTTGATGAACCGACGAATGATCTGGATCTGCCTACTTTAACCGTCCTTGAAAACTTTCTGCTGCAGTTCCAGGGATCCTTGATCATTGTTTCTCACGACCGCTATTTTATGGACCGTATTGTCGACCATATCTTAGCGTTTGAGGGCGAAGGTAAAATAAAAGATTTCATAGGCAATTTCTCTGAATACCGTGAAGCAAAAAGCAGAGAGGAAGCTTTAGAGAAAAATACAGCTCCAAAGGCAGAAATAAAAGAAAATCTCCCCGCCAATAATTCCCAATCCACTGATTCGAAAAAAAGAAAATTATCTTTTAAAGAGCAGCGGGAACTGGAAGTTATTGAAAAGGAGATGCCGGATCTCGAGCAACAACGCAACAAAATCCTTGAGCAGCTTAATAATGAAGCTGATTATGAGAAAATCTCAAAGTTATCTGCTGAACTGGAGACGATTTCAGGACAACTGGAAAATCATGAAATGAGATGGCTTGAACTTCAGGAGATTCTAGGTGATGCTTAAGATAAGGACACCACCTTTCCATGTTCCGAACTTTCAAGAGCTGCGTCTATAATTTTCATATTCTGAATGACTTCGATTCCGGGAGAAGGTAATGAATACCCGAATACAATATGTTCATAAATCTGTTGATAATAGTTCATATAGTTTCCTGGCTCACTGAAAGTTAAAACCCTTTTCGTCTCAGAATCTTCAGTTAAAACATTCAATATCCCATCCGGATCTCTCAGAGGGAGAGTCCAATCTTTTCCGTATTCAGGAACAGCACCCGCCACCAATTCATTCTCCTGATTATCAGTCCTTTCCTGTAAAAAACTTCCTTTGTCACCATACAGCATATAAGCATAATGAGCTTCTTTACTAAAAACAGAAGATTTAAGTCTCAACCTTTTCTGGTCTTTATAAAACAGAAGTATTTCAAAATAATCATTGGCAAAATCCTGTCCTTTCATAGAAAATACATCTGCATACAATTTTTCAGGAAAGCCAAATAATTGTGTTGCCTGGTCAATCAGATGAGCCCCTAAATCATGAAGTGAACCTGATCCTGCCTGTTCAGGATTTTCCTTGTGCTGCTTTCCGCTGGGTTCTGTTCTAAAACGGTCAAATCTGATTTCAACTTCTTTAATATCTCCTAATTTTTTACTATTGATTATTTTTCCTACCTGAAGATAATCACGGTCAAATCTCCTATTCTGGTAAACACTTAAAAACAGATTCTTTTCTTCTGCTAAATCTACAAGTGTTTCAGCCTCTTTAGCATTGACAGTAAAAGGTTTTTCCACAATAACATGCTTTCCTGCCTCCAAAGCTTTTCTCACATATTCAAAATGAGTCTGAACAGGTGTATTAACCACTACCACTTCCACATCTGCGTTCTGAAGCATTTCTTCAACAGAACGGTAAATCTCTGCATCAGGGTACTTTTCCTGAGATTCATTTTTACTTCTTTCCACCACCGCTGTCATTACAAAACCGGGATGTTCCTTTAAAAAGGGAGCATGAAAAACCTTTCCGCTCATCCCAAAAGCACAAAGGCCTACTTTTACCAATTGCATATTCTTTTTTTAACAAATATATCTA
>NZ_JALAHD010000230.1 GCF_022712095.1 Chryseobacterium sp.
AAGGAGCAAAGAATTGGACTTCGTCCCTGATTAAGCAAGCTTCATGGAATCAATTTTCAATTGATTTTTTCTTTACCCCTTAAATTATCGGATGTCAAAATAAAACTTTGCGTTAAAAAATAATAGTACATAATAATTAGGGATTCTCACTATCTCAGAATGACAATCCTAATGTTTATTTTTTTATTTATTCTTTAAAGCAATTACCTCATCAGGATTTGCAAAAGACCCTCCATCCGTGATCGCTGAAGAATGGAAATAACCAGCGTGGGTATATTCTCTTATCTCCTGAATATTGGTTGAGCGAAGCCCTCCACCAATCAAAATTTCAATTCTATCATTGGCAAGTTGTACAAGCCTTTTCAGATTTTCTTTACCTTCAGACACATTGGGTTTTTGTCCTGAAGTAAGAATTGTCGTAAAGCCACAATCAATTACTTTCTGTAAAGAATTTTCTAAGCCTTTTGCACGATCAAAAGCCCGATGGAAAGTACAGGGTAAAGGTTTTGCCAATTCCACCAATTCCCTATTCTGCTCTTCATCGATCTCATTATTTTCATCTAAAATTCCAAAAACAAATCCATCGACCTGCAATGATTTCAGATTGACCAGATCTTCCTTCATTTGCTGAAATTCAGCATCAGAATAGGTAAAGCCCCCACCTCTCGGCCGGATCATTGCAAAAATAGGAATATCTGTTTCTGATCTTAGTTTCTTTATTACTTCAAAATCGGGAGTTGTTCCTCCCTCACTTAATCCATCACAAAACTCTATCCTGTCTGCGCCATTTTGAAAAGCAATGATTGCAGATTCTAGATTAAAACAGGCTATTTCTATTTTTGACATTTTCTTCTCTATATTTTTAATTATAATTAATCCTGCAAAACATCAGCAATAAAAAACTGATTTTTCACTTTTACAACTTTTACCTGAATAGGATATTCAGCTTCATATTCTCTATCAGTTAATTTGACATCAAACAAAAAATTATTTTTCCCCTTAGAAATCAGACGGCATTTTGATATTTCAATTTTATTCCAATCCTGACCGGATATTAAAAACCCGACTCCTATTCCTGCTTTTTTTGTATTGAATTGATTCTTCCATTTTTCATGAAATTCTTTTTCTGTAAGACTTCCATCAACATCCATATCTACATTGGTAGCATCCGTTTTATATTCATAATACTCTTTGGTTGTAATTTCCTCCATCGTATGATTTAACCCACCCAGATTTCCGTTGAAATAGTTTTTTATACTTTTTTCAAGCCATATCCTAGCTGCCTGAGATTCATTTTGATCCACCAATGTTTTATGTATAGGATCTTTGGGCTCTGTTTCGAGGACAATTTTTTCGGTTTTTCCACACGAGATTATTATCAATAAAGCACTTACCAATATTTTATTCATCATTTAGATTAGTTATTTTAAGGCAAATTCAGGTTTTTCCAATCGGTTCCCTTTTTGGTCATATACCGCAAAATTAAATCCATCCTGAATACAATAGGAACCATATTCTCCTTTTTTATTCAAAGCGATGAACCCTACCTGAATATCTTTTAAATTTTTATTTCTTCTCTGGGTAATTTTCACAATTCTTTCTACAGCCTCTTTACATGCTTCCTGCGGGTTTCTTCCCTGCCTCATCAGCTCCACTACCAAATGAGTGCCTACTGTTCTTATCACTTCTTCGCCATGTCCGGTAGCTGTAGCCGCACCTATTTCATTATCTACAAATAATCCTGCACCTATGATCGGAGAATCTCCTACTCTTCCATGCATTTTAAACGCCATTCCACTGGTGGTACATGCACCGGAAAGGTTTCCGTGAGCATCAAGAGCTATCATCCCGATGGTATCGTGATTTTCTATATTAACAATAGGCTTATACTGACTTGTTTTCAACCAGTCTTTCCACTCTTTTTCCGATTCTGCCGTTAAAAGATTTTCCTTTTTAAATCCTTCTGATAATGCAAACTGAAGAGCTCCCTCTCCTACAAGCATTACATGCGGTGTTTTTTCCATCACAGCCCTTGCAACGGAAATCGGATTTTTAATATATTCAAGTGCAGCCACGGATCCTATATTATAATTTCCATCCATAATACAGGCATCTAAAGTCACTCTTCCATCTCTGTCCGGACGTCCTCCATATCCGACACTTCTTTCGGAAGGATCAAGCTCCACTAAGCGAACTCCTTTTTCTACAGCATCTAATGCTTTTCCGTTTTTACCGAGAATAGCCCAGGCTTCTTCATTGGCTTTTAACCGAAATTCCAGGTTGACAAAACAATGGGTTTATTAATAGTTTTACCTTCCTGAGAAAATTCTTTCGCAATAAGATCAAGGGGATTAATGGTAAGCGCCAGAGAAGCTATGGCAGAACTTTTTAGGAATTTTCTTCTGGTATGCATTATTAAATTTTATAGTTTCTCCAAATTAACAAATTTATCAGCAGAAAAAAAATAGCTGCAGAAGTTATCTGCAGCTATTTTTATTTTATAATTAATGGGGCAATTTATCCCTGAAATAACCATATACCCAGGTTCCGGCAATGGCACTCAGCAGCGTTATACTGATCACCCATACTCCAGTTCCGATCTGGGCAAATAAAGGCCCGGGGCAAGCGCCGGTAATCGCCCATCCAAAACCAAAAATCAGACCTCCATAAATTTGTCCTTTATTAAATTTCTTAGGGGGGAATGTAATGGGATCACCACTTATCGTTTTAATTTTGAATTTCTTTATGATAAGCACGGAAAGCATTCCTACCACTACGGCACTTCCTATAACACCATACATATGAAATGATTGTAACCGGAACATTTCCTGAATTCTAAACCAGCTGATCACTTCAGCCTTTACGAAAATAATCCCGAATAATACCCCTACAATCAGATATTTCAAATTTCCATACCAAGCCTCACGATTAATCATCGTCTGTTCGTTTATATTTTCAGATTTTTTATCTGTCATCATATTCATATTTTATAAAGAAAGAATAATTGGTAAAATAAAATTAGCAACAATAAAACCTCCGGTCATAAAGCAGATGGTAGCCACCAACGACGGCCACTGTAAGTTAGCTAACCCCATAATGGAATGCCCGCTGGTACATCCTCCGGCATACCTTGTTCCAAAACCAACTAAAAATCCTCCTACAACCATCAGCACAAATCCTTTAAACGTAAAAAGGCTTTCCCAATTCATTAGCTGTACAGGAACCAGATTAGTGTAATCCGTAATTCCGTAACCTGCCAGCTCTTCTTTTAACTGAGGATTTACTACAATCTCATCAGGGTTTACTAAGAAATGAGCTGTAATCATTCCTCCCAGGAAAATTCCAAACACAAAAAATAAGTTCCAGGCATCTTTCTTCCAATCATATTTAAAAAAACTGATATTGGCGGGCATACATGCCGCACAAATCTGTCTTAATGAAGAACTGATTCCAAAAGATTTGTTTCCCAGAATAAGCAACACAGGAACTGTTAACCCTATCAATGGTCCTGCTACATACCATGGCCATGGTTCTTTAATACTTTCTAACATTTTACTTTTACTATATTTTACTTTGACACAAAAAATCACTTTTAGAAACAGCTGTTTTTGCAATAGCCTGAAAACCTCCTTCTATTTCCGAAAATTTTCTGTATCCTCTTGCCTGAAGAATGCTGGCTGCAGCCATACTTCTGTATCCTCCCGCACAATGAAGATAAAAGTGCTTTGAAGGATCCAAATTACCAATCCATTCATTGATATAAGCTAAAGGTTTATTATCAGCCTGATTCACATGCTCAGCATCATATTCACTTTCTTTTCTCACATCTATTATTACTATATCTTTTTTATATTCTATTTCTTTTTCAAACTGCTCAGCGGAAATACGATGAACAGTATCAGATTCTCTCTCTTCATTTTCCCATGCTTGAAAACCTCCTTTAAGATATCCAAGAACGTGGTCAAATCCTACTCTCCCGAGCCTTGTTACAGCTTCTTCTTCAGCTCCTTCATCTGTTATGAGTAAGACAGGTTGATTAACATCCACGATCAGAGCTCCTACCCATGGGGCAAAATCACCATCCAATCCTATATTAACAGATTGTGGAATAAAACCTTTTGCAAATTCGGAATTATTTCTCACATCTAAGAGTATGGCTCCGGAAGCTTCCGCCAATTCTTCAAATTCATCCGGAGAAAGGGCATGCAAGCCTTTAGATAACACCTCATCAAAGTTATCATATCCTCCTTTATTCATCGCTACATTCATTCCAAAATAAGCGGGAGGTGGCAACAGGCCGTCAGTAACCGCTATGATAAAGCTTTCTTTATCTTTCTGATTGAGGGCATAATTCGTCTTTTTCTGGTTTCCTAAGGTATCAGTAGTTTCTTTCTGCATATTTTTCCCACAGGCCGAACCTGCTCCATGAGCCGGATACACTATTATTTCATCATTAAGCGGAAGTATTTTTTTATATAAACTCTCATACAAAAGCCCCGCAAGATCTTCTTTGGTCATATTGGCTGCCTTCTGTGCCAAATCAGGGCGCCCTACGTCTCCCAGAAATAAGGTATCACCACTAAAAAGTGCTTTTTCTTCTCCGTTTTCATCTATTAAAAGATAAGATGAACTTTCCAAGGTATGTCCGGGAGTGTGAAGAACTTTTATCTGTATATCTCCAATCTTAAATACCTGATTATCTTCTGCAATAATTGCTGAAAACCCCGGTTTTGCTGTAGGTCCCAGTACAATGGGAGCCTTTGTTTTGGCACTTAAATCAATATGCCCGCTTACAAAGTCAGCATGAAAATGTGTTTCAAAAATGTATTTTAATACCACTCCATCTTTTTCCAGCCTTTCAATATAAGAACCTGTTTCACGGAGAGGATCTATGATTGCAGCTTCCCCTTTTGAGGTAATATAATAGGCGCCCTGTGCCAAGCAACCTGTATAAATCTGTTCTATTTTCATTTTTATTTATTTGGATTGATTATTATTCAAAAATTCTGTTTTTAAAATAAATGTACCACCACTTTTGTTATATAAAGCCGGTCAGAAAAAAATTTCTTTAATAATGATATAAATACCCATCACCAGAATAAACCAGCCCAATGCAGGCTTCAATTTTTTCCCATCTATTTTTTTAGATAATTGGGTTCCGATCATTATTCCGATTATCGCAATTATAGAAACAGATGCCAGCAGGTTCCATTCTATATGCATTTTACCTGCTGATAAAAAGAATCCGAGCAGAGAATTCAATGAAATAATCACCAAAGAAGTCCCTATTGCTACTTTCATAGGAGTCTTGAGACGGTTTACCAAAACAGGGATAATCATGAACCCACCTCCCGCTCCTACTAAACCGGTTAACATTCCTACTAATGAACCTTCTCCTGCCATCAAAAAAGCTTTATTCTTTTCTAATATTATTTCCTTCGTTTTAGGAGTATTTCCCTTTTGAATCATTTTATAGGAAGCAATGATCATCAGTAAAGCAAAAATCAGCAACAGAAAAATATTTTTTGTAACGGTAAATTCTCCCAGGCTAAAAAGCTCTTGCGGGATTAATGGCAAAAGGTAATTTCTGGTGAGAAAAATGGAAATGACGGAAGGAACTCCAAATAACAATACTATTCCGGGATTTACCAGTTTATTTTTTAAATAGGATAAGGAACCTGCCACACTGCTTACTCCTACGATAAACAACGAATATTCGGTTGCAAGAAAAGCATCAATCCCAAAAAGATAAACCAAAACAGGAACAGTCAGTATACTGCCGCCACTGCCGATTAATCCTAAAGAAATTCCAATTAAAACAGATGCTATATATCCTATGATTTCCATTTCTTAACTTTTACATAAACAAAAATGGAAAAATCTGAAAGATCCTACAGCTACTTTTGTTACATAACCTGATTTTGAAGTATAATTTTATTTCTTCCAAGCTGTACTTTACCCTCTTCTTCCAATTGTTTTAATAGTCTGGAAACCACCACTCTCACTGTCCCCAGTTCGTTAGCAAGTTGTTCATGGGTAATAATAATAGTTGAAGATTGTGTAAGTTCAGATTTTTTATAAAGAAGCTTCAGCAACCTTTCATCTACTTTTTTAAAAGCAATGGCATTGATAATATCCAGAAGTTCTTCAAATCTTTTGTGATAAAGCCTGAAAATATAATCCAGCCATTCCGGATATTCTTTTATAAATAATGAAACTTTGTCCACCGGAAGAAAAAGGATCTCAGCATCTTCTTCCACTTCGGCTTTCACTATGCTTTTTTCATTATGCATTCCTCCTAGAAAAGACATGATACAGCTTTCCCCGGCTTTTATATAATATAATAAAATTTCACGTCCGTCCTCTTCCGTCCTGATTACTTTTATCATCCCCTTCATTACAATAGGAATAGATCTGATGGAGGCATTTTCATCTAAAATAACATCTCCTTCTTTGTATGTTTTAGGAATGCCATATTGATGAAGTTTTTCAACCAATTCGGGAGAAGCTTCAAATTCAGAGGATAGAGGTTTGTTATTATCCATTTCTTTATTTTTATTAATTCACTCCGATTTCATCTACAAAAAGCCATGCCTTGGAATCTGCACCGGGATTTCCTGCCGGAATAATTCCTGCATTTTCTATTTTTACTTTAATGTACCGCACGTTCTGATTTCCAAGATTAAGTTTAATATTTCCTTTGGCATTCCGGATTTCATCTTTATCCGTTTCTTTAATCATTTTAAAGTTTTTATTATCATCTGAAACCAGAATCTGAGCTGATTTAGCTAAATGAATCCAGCTTCCTATGTTCTCCAATGTATTAAAATAAATCTCTGAAAAAGAAGTTTTAGTTCCAAAATCAATGGTAGCCATCACATCTTTCCCCTGAAATCCTAACCATGTTTTACCCAACTGTCTTGTATTTCCAATAATTCCATCTACTAAAGTAAAAGCTCCTCCAAATGAATAGTTTTCACTGGGTTGCTCTTCTAAAGTAATAGTTTTTCCGGTAGTTTTAGAAATAGTAAACTGTTGACTGGAGACAGCACTTTTCATTTGTCCGACTTCAAAATAAGCTGACTTAAGTGTTAACGATTTTAGGACAGGAATAGGATTCTGATAAGTCAAAGAGTTTAAATCAGGTTCCGAGCCGTCCAATGTATACCGGATTCCCTTAGGATCCTGTGAAGTAGAAAGTTCATAAGCAACCCCTCCGTTTCTCTGAATTACCTTTCCTGAAATATTATAAATACTTTTCGCATAATTAATCTTCATTGCATCCAATACGGAAAACTGATGGATAACCCTTTTTTCAAAGTTTTTATAATCCTTAGAATCTGAAGTCCCCCAGCCTACTTCCGAAAGAGCCATTAATCTTGGGAAAATCATATACTGTACATGGTTGAAATCCAGAATATATTCCGTCCACAAATTGGCTTGTACCCCTAAAATATATTTTGCTTCTTCTGCATTAAGCTCTGAAGGAATCGGATTATAGGAATATACTTTATCTAAAGGGGTATATCCTCCGAAAGCATTAGGTTCAGTCTGCGGATCTCCTTGATAATGATCAAAATAGCAATAAGCTCCTGGAGTCATTACGGCAAAATGTTTTGATTTTGCGGCTTCAATTCCACCGTTTACTCCTGTCCAGCTCATTACGGCTGCATTAGGGGCCAATCCTCCTTCCAATATTTCATCCCAACCGATAATTTTCCTTCCTTTGGAATTGATATATTTTTCTATCCTCTGAATGAAATAGCTTTGCAAACCATGCTCATCTTTCAAATTATATTTTTTGATAAGCTCCTGACAATGGGCACATTCTTTCCATCTTGTTTTAGGACACTCATCCCCTCCGATATGAATATACTGTGACGGAAAAAGCTGTATCACTTCATCCAGCACATTTTCAAGAAAAGCAAATGTTTCTTCTTTCGGGCAGAATACGTCGTCAAAAACGCCCCATTTTGTAGCAGTTTCAAAAGGTCCGCTGGTGCACGCCAACTCGGGATAGGCTGATAAGGCTGCTAAGGCATGTCCCGGCATTTCTATTTCCGGAACTACAGTGATATGTCTTTCCTGAGCATATTTCACTACATCTTTGATTTGCTCCTGGGTATAAAAAAATGGTCCATAAGGTGTTCCGTCAAATGTATTATCCACATAAGCTCCAATCATGGATTCCTTTCTTTTAGAACCTATTTGTGTAAGTTTAGGGTATTTCTTTATTTCAATTCTCCATCCCTGATCATCTGTTAAATGCCAATGAAAAGTATTCAGCTTATACATCGCCAGAAAATCGATATATTGTTTTACTTCATTTACTGTAAAGAAATGGCGGCATACATCGAGATGCATTCCTCTCCATGAAAATTTTGGCTGATCTTCAATCGTTAAAGCAGGGATCTTTCCTACATTTTTATAATCTTCAAATAACTGGATTAAGGTCTGAAGTGCCCTAAAGTATCCCTGTTTTGTATAAGATTTAATATGAATGTTTTTAGGAGAAATTTCCAGAGAATAATACTCTTTATTCCCGGTATTCCCCAACTCAGGCAATACGGAATAATTCAGCTGGACTGTTTTATTATTCTTTCCATATTCAAAGTTCACCCATGAATAAAGACGGCCCTCAAAATAAGAAGTTTCTTCTTTTGGAAGACCTCTGCCCAAAACAAAAGTTTTTGGAATGATAAATTCCCCTTCATTCATTTTTACATGCTGAGGATAAGGTATTAGTTGGAGTTGTTTCTGAGAGAAAAACAGACTTGAAAACAAAATAAATGAGAGGACTAAAAATCGCGGCATTTTATTTGATTAAGATTTAAGCGAATATAATTATTTTTTAAAAATTGTATTCTATAATTTAACTTAACCGATAGGATTCTATCTAAGTTTTTGTAAAAAATATAATAATGAAAAAAACTTTCTTCTTAGCCTCTATATTGTTATTTTCAATTTCTACTCAGGCTCAGCTTTTAGATGCTATTAAGTCAACTGTTAAAGATAAAACAGGAGTTGACCTTCCAAATTCTTCTAAAACAACCTCTTCTTCTACTACTTCTACAAAAAAGTCCACTACCAGTCTGAATGGTCTTAGTTCAGATCAGATTGCATCAGGATTAAAAGAAGCTTTAAACCTTGGAGTAACGGAAGGAATAGAGAAATTAAGTGCAACCGATGGTTTTTACAAAAATGCTGCAGTAAAAATTCTTATGCCTAAAGAGCTGAGAACTATCGATACAAAACTTCGCGCATTAGGTTTGGGAAGTCTGGCTGATCAGGGTGTAAAATCTTTGAACAGAGCTGCTGAAGATGCTGTGAGTGAAGCCGCTCCTATTTTCGCAAATGCTATTACTTCCATGAGTATCACAGATGCATCCAATCTCCTATTAAGCTCTGATAATGCAGCGACCAGCTATCTTCAGACAAAAACTCAAACTCAGTTATTTTCAGCTTTTGAACCTAAAGTACAGGCTTCCCTTGGGAAAGTAGGTGCTGATGTGGTATGGAATAACCTTATAACAAAATACAATAAATTAACAGGACAGTCTGTAACTACAGATATCGAGGAATATGTAACTACTGAGACAATTAATGGTGTATTTAAAATGGTTGCAGAGAAAGAAGGTGATCTGAGAAACAATCCGGTTACAAGAACTACCGGTACACTTCAAAAGGTATTCGGAGTGTTGGATAAATAAACAATTTAGAAAACTATATAAAAAGGCCGTTTCAGAATTCTGAAACGGCCTTTGCTTTTTTAAAACTGCATTTCCGGAACATCCCCGTCAATGATAAGATTGGCTTCAGTAGCTTTTACAATATCTTCTACTGAAACTCCCGGTGCTCTTTCCACCAATTTAAAACCTGCCGGTGTTACATCCAGAACCGCTAATTCTGTAACGACCCTTTTGACGCAGTTAACTCCTGTTAAAGGTAAAGTACATTTTTTAAGAATCTTACTTTCTCCTGCTTTGTTTACGTGCATCATCGCAACGATAATATTTTCAGCAGAAGCTACCAGATCCATAGCTCCTCCCATTCCTTTCACCATTTTACCAGGAATTTTCCAGTTGGCAATATCACCGTTTTCAGAAACTTCCATAGCCCCTAAAATAGTCAGGTCTACTTTCTGTCCACGGATCATTCCAAAACTGAATGCGGAGTCAAAAAATGATCCACCCGGTAAAATTGTGATCGTTTGTTTTCCTGCATTGATAATATCAGCATCTTCTTCTCCTTCATAAGGGAAAGGCCCCATTCCTAAAACTCCGTTTTCACTCTGAAATTCTACGGAAATATTCTCGGGAACATAATTGGCTACCAGAGTAGGAATTCCTATTCCGAGATTAACATAGTAACCGTCTTTAACTTCTTTGGAAATGCGTTTTGCTATATCTTCTTTTGATAACATAATTTTAATTTGAAAGTTGGTTAATAAGTCAATTTAAAATTGACTATCTGTTCTTACTTGTGGAAATAATCTTTGACCGAATCAAAATTATTCATCTCAAATTACTGAACTCTTTTTCTCACAGTTCTCTGTTCAATTCTCTTTTCAAATTTCTCACCCTGAAAAATTCTCTGAACCATAATTCCCGGAATATGAATCTCATTCGGATCTAATTCTCCGGGTTCAACCAACTCCTCCACTTCAGCAATAGTAATCTGTCCTGCACCTGCCATAGGGTAATTAAAATTTCTCGCTGAACCTTTAAATACAAGATTACCTGCATGATCTCCTTTCCATGCTTTTACAATAGAAAAATCTGCTTTGAAAGCATGTTCCAGAATATGAGGTTTTCCATTAAAGTCTTTTACTTCTTTACCTTCCGCTATCTCGGTACCATATCCGGCCGGAGTATAGAAAGCAGGGATCCCTGCTTGAGCAGCTCTGCATTTTTCAGCAAGAGTTCCCTGTGGAGTAAGCTCCACATCCAATTCTCCGGAAAGCATCTGTCTTTCGAATTCTGCATTTTCTCCTACATAAGAAGAAATCATTTTTTTGATCTGGCGTTTGTGAAGCAGCAATCCTAATCCGAAGTCATCTACACCGGCATTATTTGAAATACAGGTTAATTCCTTCACATTACTTTCCACTAAAGCATTAATAGAATTTTCAGGAATACCGCAAAGGCCGAAACCTCCTAACATAAGGGTCATTCCATCCTGTATTCCTTCTATAGCTTCTTTAGCATTTTTTACTCTTTTATCTATCATGAAATATTAGATTTTTATGTTGGCTAAATTTAATCATTTTTTGTTTTCCTACGAATTTCTATTACTAGCATATAAAAACGGG
>NZ_JALAHD010000231.1 GCF_022712095.1 Chryseobacterium sp.
ATAATAATTGGGTAGGATCTTCTGATCCTAAGGTTACTTGTAAAAAAGATGTCGATATTATTAATATATTAGAAGAAACAGATGTAGATGTGGTAGCTTTGCGGGCTCCCGTAAAAGTTTTCAAATATTCTATTAATAAGGATGATCACGCTTATTTTAACGATTTTTTGAAAGTTTACAAAATTTCTCAAAAGATCAATACTTATGTTGTACCGGTATTTGTCCGCTGTGCCGTAAAATCATTCCTCCATTTATTACAGCTGTATTAAAATTTATTTCGAAGCATCACTTATCAAAAATTTTTCGACTTAATTTTTAAAACTTTAAACATTTTAAAGAATGTATAAACATGTAATAATTTGTATTCTTACAATATTATTAGCTACTTCATGTAGTGAGAATAAAAAAAATAATAAACAAGAGGATAAAGAAGTTCCTGTATTAGAAATCCAACAAAAGGATACATTGGTGAGCAATCAGTTTGTAACTGATATCCAGGCAAAAAAAAATGTAGAGATTCGTTCTAGAATTGTTGGGATTATCCAGCATATTTATGTGAATGAAGGACAGTTTGTGAAACGTGGGCAGACATTATTTAAAATAAATGATGCAGAGCTTCAGATGGAACTTTTGAAAACCAATGCAGCATTACAACAGACGGAAGCAGATCTTCGTATCGCAGAAGTAGAACTTAAGCAGATTCAGAGTCTCTATGATAAAAAATTCGTAGCAGGTAACGAGTTGGAAATGGTAAAAGCGAAATTATCCTCAGCGAGAGCAAAAAAGGCCTTTGCTGATGCAGAGCGTAGAACAGTTTTACAGAAAATCAGTTTTACCAATATTACAGCTCCTTTTGACGGAGTTATAGATGTAATTCCCTATAAAGACGGAAGTTTAGTAGAGAATGGTTCACTTCTTACCACTTTGTCACAGCTTAATGAAGTCTATGCCTACTTCTCCATTCCGGAAAACTTATACTTTGAATTGATAGCCAAAGATAAATTGGGTAATCATCAGAAAATAGAACTTACATTACCTAATGGAGTTAATTATCAATATAATGGAACATTGAGAACTGCCGAAGGAGAAATCGACAGGGAAACAGGTTCCATCAGATATAAAGTATTATTCCCGAATCCGGATCATCTTATTAAGCATGGAACTTCGGGGAAACTTACCATTTCAGAAAACCAGTCCAATGCTATTTTAATTCCTCAGAAATCTACTTTTTCCATTCAGGATAAAACTTATGTTTTTGTAGCGGATAAGCAGAATAAAGTAAAGATGACGAACATTCAGATAGGGGCAACTTTACGGGATTCTTACTTGGTGGAAAACGGTCTGAAAAAGGGTGATTTAATTATTTATGAAGGAACACAGTCTTTGAAAGATGGTGAAACCATTAAAATCAAAAAGAAGTATTAACCTTTTGTAATTTTAAATCCAACTAACATGGTAGAAATGTTTATAAGACGAAAGGTTCTTTCGTTGGTTATTTCCATAATATTTGTATTACTGGGAATTATGGCATTATTGAAATTGCCGATCACCCAGTTTCCTGATATCGTACCTCCTTCTGTGACCGTTACGGCAAAATATACAGGAGCGAATGCCGAAGTATCGGCCAATGCAGTGGCTTTACCTCTGGAACGTGCAATCAACGGAGTTCCGGGAATGACTTATATGTCCACCGTAACTTCCAATGACGGATTAACTTTAATTCAGGTGTTTTTTGAAGTAGGAACAGATCCCGATGTAGCTGCAGTAAATGTACAGAACAGGGTAACCACCATCCTGGATGAATTACCGGAAGAAGTGATCAGGGCAGGAGTAACCACTGAAAAAGAAGTGAACAGTATGCTGATGTATCTGAATATCACCAGTACGGATGAGAGTCAGGATGAACAGTTTATTTACAACTTTACGGATATCAATATTCTTCAGGAGCTGAAACGTATTGACGGAGTAGGGCGTGCAGAGATTATGGGACAGAAAGAATACTCCATGAGAGTGTGGCTAGATCCGCAGAAAATGGCTGGCTACAATATATCAGCTGATGAAGTGATTACTTCCCTTCAAAAGCAGAATATTTCCGCTGCTCCCGGAAAAGTAGGAGAAACATCTGGGAAAACCTCCAGCCAATTACAATATGTTATTAAATACAGAGGGAAATTTTTTGAACCTAAAGAATATGAAGAAGTTCCTATCCGTGCAGATGTCAACGGAACTATCTTAAAACTGAAAGATATTGCCACTGTGGAATTCGGAGCCATGAACTATGGGATGGTTTCAAAAACAGATGGCAGGCCTTCAGCGTCCATTATGATGAAGCAGCGTCCGGGTTCCAATGCATCAGAAGTAATTGAAAATGTAAAAGCTAAGATGGAGGAGCTTAAGGGAACCTCATTTCCTCCGGGAATGGAATACAATATGGCTTACGATGTCTCCAGATTTCTGGATGCCTCCATCAGTGCTGTATTGGTTACTTTAATAGAGGCCTTTATTCTTGTAGGAATTGTAGTATTCATATTCTTACAGGACTGGCGTTCTACCTTGATTCCTGTGCTGGCTGTACCGGTAGCGCTGATCGGGACTTTTGCCTTCATGCAGATGTTGGATTTCTCTATTAATCTATTAACGCTGTTTGCTCTGGTTCTAGCCATTGGAATTGTGGTGGATAATGCCATTGTCGTTGTGGAAGCCGTCCATGTAAAAATGGAGGAAGGGCTTTCTCCGCTGGATGCTACTATTAGCGCTACAAAAGAGATTGCAGGTGCAGTGGTTGCTATCACCATTGTCATGTCGGCTGTATTTATTCCCGTAGCTTTTCTCGATGGTCCTGTGGGAGTTTTTTACCGGCAGTTTTCATTGACACTGGCAATAAGTATTGTGATTTCAGGGGTTAATGCTTTAACATTGACACCGGCCCTGTGTGCAATTATTTTAAAACCACATAACCATCATAGGAAGAAAAACATATTTGATAAATTCTTTGACCAGTTTAATAGGGGCTTTGATAAAATAACCAAAGGCTATGTCAATATTCTTTCAAAATTTGCGACGAAAACTACGGTTACTTTTGGACTTCTGTTTCTGTTTATATTTTTAACAGGGGTTACCGCTAAATTTTTACCTAGCGGGTTTATTCCGATGGAAGATCAGGGAATGCTTTATGTAAGTGTTACTACGCCTCAGGGAGCTACAGTGGAAAGAACTGAAAAGGTCCTGGATGAAGTTACGGAGATTTCTAAAAAGATCGAAGGGGTAGAAAACGTAACTACATTGGCAGGATACAGTATTGTTACAGAGATTGCAGGTTCGTCCTATGGAATGGCGATGATCAATATGAAAGACTGGAAAGATCGGAATATTTCTGTTAACGATTTGATTGCTGAACTCTCAGAAAAAACAAAAGGTATTGCAGATGCAGATATCGAAATTTTTGCTCCGCCCACCGTTCCCGGATTCGGAAATACCAGTGGTTTTGAATTGCGTTTGTTAGATCGTACCGGAGGAAGCATTGAAAATACGGATAAAATAACTAAAGACTTCGTTAAAAAACTGAATGAGGCTCCCGAGCTCCAAAACAGTTTTACAAGTTTTGATGCCACTTTCCCGCAATATATGATCAATATTGATTATGACATGGCAGCAAAAAAAGGAATATCGGTTGATAATGCCATGTCAACTTTACAGACCATGCTCGGATCTTATTATGCAACCAATTTTATCCGCTTTAGCCAGATGTATAAAGTAATGGTACAGGCAAGTCCTGAACATAGGGATACACCGGAAAGTATTCTCAATCTTTATCTGAAAAATGAGAATGGAGAGATGATTCCTTTTTCCACTTTTATAACCATTGAAAAAGTGTATGGCCCTGAAGTGCTTACCCGCTACAATATGTATATGTCTGCTATGATCAATGGAGAACCTGCTAATGGCTATAGCTCGGGAGATGCAATTGCAGCCGTGGAAAGAGTGGCTAAAGAAAGCCTTCCGAGAGGTTTTGATATCGAGTGGTCAGGGATGACGAGAGAAGAAATTCTTTCAGGAAATCAGACCATCTATATTTTTATGATCTGTTTACTCTTTGTTTACTTGTTACTGGCGGCACAGTATGAGAGTTTCTTATTACCGATGCCTGTACTTTTAAGCTTACCTACAGGGATTTTCGGATCTTATATTGCCTTGGTATTAGTAGGTCTGGATAATAATATTTATGCTCAGGTAGCACTCGTCATGTTGATCGGGTTATTAGCTAAAAATGCCATTTTGATTGTAGAGTTTGCAGTGGCAAGAAATAAAGAAGGATATGATATTGTACCTGCGGCTATAGAAGGAGCCAAACAGCGTTTAAGACCTATTTTGATGACCTCATTTGCTTTTGTAGCGGGATTGATTCCACTTTGTATTGCTTCAGGTGCGGGAGCTATAGGTAACCGTTCCATTGGTACGGCAGCAGCCGGAGGAATGCTGATAGGAACTGTTTTCGGACTTGTTATTATTCCGGGGTTATACATATTTTTTGCAAAATTAGAAAATAAGAAAAAAGATGAAAAAGTACAATCATAAAATTATTTTATACAGCTTTGCAATTTTAGGATTGGCTTCATGCGCTACTCCTAATGTTGCAGGACTTAAGAAGGCAAACCCATTACCTGCTGAAGTCGTAAATAATAGTTCAGTTCGGGGTGGGGGTTTTGAGCAGATTAATCTAAAAGAATATTTTGTAGACCCTCATTTGCTGGCGTTATTTGATCAGGTTGTAAAAGCAAACCCTGATTTTCAGATAGCCCAGCAGCGTGTGGAAATTGCCAATAGCTTTCTTCAAAGATCCAGAATGGATTTATTGCCTACTTTGGAAGTCGGAGTGAGAGCCTCAGGGGATCATTATGGAAAGTATACCATGGATGGAGTAGGAAATTATGATACCAATCTTTCCTCAAATATTACCGAAGAACAGAAGATCAACCGTGATTTTACTCCTAATTATTGGCTAGGAGGAAGGAGCAGTTGGGAAATTGATACCTGGGGAAAACTTAAAAATAAGAAAATAGCCGCCCAGAAGAAGTATCTTGCTTCTACAGAAGGATTACGATTATTACAGGTAGAGCTGTTTACTGACATAGCTAATCTTTATTATCAGCTGGTAGCATTGGATAGTAAACTTGCTATTTATCAGAAAAACTATAATCTCCAGCAGAGGGCTTTTGAAATTATTCTTGCCCAGCGTGAAGTCGGTAAAGCGACCGAATTGGCTGTACAACAGTTTAAAGCACAGAATAACAACTGGCTGGCGGAAATTGAACATATTAAGGTAGGTATTGTTACTGTAGAGCAGGCTATCACTTCTTTGACAGGAAGATATGGAGGAGAAGTAAAAAGAGGAGAAGTTTTAATGCCAACGAATGTTGAAGTGCTGAATAAACCGATTAATATAGAATCGGTGATTCATTCACGCCCGGATGTGGCTTCCAATTATTATGTTTTAGAAGCTTCCCAGGCTGATGCCAAAGCGGCAAAAGCAGCATTTTATCCCCGGATAGATATTGGTGCAAGTATAGGATTGAATTCTTTTTCTGCTGAAACATTCTTTAAACCCAGTTCATTGGCAGCTCAGTTATTGGGAGGTTTGATGGTCCCTGTTTTTAATAAAGGCCAGCTTAAATATGAATTCAATGTAGCCAGTAAAGAGCAGGAAATTGCTTTCCTGAGTTATCAGAAAAGTGTGACGAATGCCTTTAATGAATTGCAGGCTATTCTAAAGCAGACCCGTATTTATGAACGTGTTTTGAAGTTGAAATCAGAAGAAGTAGGATTTCTCAACAAAGGAGTGGAAGTTTCGAATGATCTCTATCTTACGGGTTATGCTAACTATTTTGAATTAATTAATTCCCAGAAAAGCAAATTGCAGGCTGAGCTGGATCTTTTGGAATTCGAGCATCAGAATACCCGGAATAATGTCCTTCTTTTTAAAGCATTAGGGGGAAAGTTAGATTAATATGAAATGCTCTGCTTCTGTAAAAGTAGCGGGGCATTTTTTATTTAGCTGGATTTATTCCAGATAAGAATTTTATAAAACTGTACATGATAATCATTCGTTTTATTTCCAAAAACAATGAAAAGCCGTATTTTTGCAGGAGAATGTTAAAATGGTTGTCTATATTTTGTGCTATTACTTACAGTGTTGCTACCACTAATCTGGCGGAAGTATGTAAACTGCCTGTATTTGTTGAACATTTTATTGATTACAATGGGGGTTTTGTAGATTTTTTAATAGAACATTATGATAATCACAAAGAGGACGGAGACTGGGATACAGACCAGAAGCTGCCGTTTATTAATCCTCCGATAGTGTTAATGATTCATGCACAGCTGCCTGAAGCCATTTTTCACATAGAAAAAATAAAAGAGATTTATATTTCTCAAAAAAATATTTTTTATCACGAAAAGGACTTTTCCAGTTTTTTTCTTTCTGAAATTTTTCAGCCCCCCCGTTTTTGTTAATTGATTCAGATTTAAAATTCTTACTGTAAAGTTTTATTTACAGTAGTCGTTCGTGTTATAATCAATTAATAAAATTCATGTTAAATAAAATTATTGAGTTTTCAGTAAGGAATAAACTCATAATAGCCCTTTTTACATTGGGTCTTATAGTATATGGTGTCTATGAAACAACAAAATTACCTATAGATGCTCAGCCTGATATTACTAATAATCAGGTACAGGTAATTACAGTTGCGCCATCTTATGGTGCGGCTGATATAGAACGTTTGGTTACTTTTCCCATAGAACAGGCAACAAGCAATATCAGCGGGATTACGGAACTCCGTAGTTTTTCTCGTTTCGGGCTTTCTCTTGTGACGGTGGTTTTTGATGATGATACCGATGTATATTGGGCCCGTCAGCAGGTACAGGAGCGTTTACAACAAGTGCAGGAAAATATTCCTGAAGGTATTGGAAAGCCAGAGCTTGGGCCTATCTCTACAGGATTAGGAGAAATCTTTCAATATGTGGTAAGAGCAAAGAAAGGTTATGAAAATGTATATGATGAAACTGAGCTCAGAACCATTCAGGATTGGGTTATTCGCAGGCAGCTTTTAGGAACAAAAGGAGTTGCAGATGTGAGCAGTTTCGGTGGGAAGCTAAAACAGTATGAAATAGCTATTAATCCTAATAAACTACAAGCCTTTAATATTAATATCAATAATGTATTTGATGCCCTTGAAAAAAATAATCAGAATACAGGGGGAGCTTATATTGAAAAAAAAGAAACCGTATTATTTATCCGGAGTGAAGGATTGTTAGGAAGTGCTGAGGACATCGGAAATATTCAGGTGGCAGATACCCAGAACGGAATTCCGGTATTAATTAAAGATGTAGCAGAAGTTAAAATAGGATATGCTACCCGATATGGGGCTATGACCTATAATGACACAGGAGAAGTTTCCGGAGCTATTGTTCTTATGTTAAAAGGAGAAAATGCCAATGAGGTAATAACTAATATCAAGCAGCGGTTAGAAAAAATTCAGGAATCCTTACCTGAAGGTGTAGTGGTAGAACCCTTCCTGGATCGTGCTAAAATGGTGAACAACACCATCAGTACGGTAAAAACCAATCTTATGGAAGGAGCTTTGATCGTGGTGTTTATTCTTGTTCTTTTCCTGGGGAATTTCCGTGCAGGATTATTGGTTGCTTCCGTAATTCCTTTATCCATGCTTTTTGCAATAATTATGATGAATATCTTCGGGGTGGGAGGAAATCTGATGAGCCTCGGAGCCCTGGATTTCGGACTTATTGTGGATGGAGCCGTTATTATTGTTGAGGCCGTATTACACCAGATTGCTCATAAGAAGAACTTTGGAAAAGATAATATGCTGACCAAAAAAGAAATGGATGAACAGGTTTCAGGGTCAGCAACAAAAATGGTTAATAGTGCAGTCTTCGGACAGATCATCATTCTCATCGTTTACCTTCCGATATTTACCCTTCAGGGTATTGAAGGTAAAATGTTTAAACCAATGTCTCAAACTGTAGCTTTTGCTTTGATAGGAGCATTTATACTTTCCCTTACGTATATCCCGATGATGAGCTCATTGGTATTAAGCCGAAAAAAGAAAGAGAAGCCTAATCTGTCAGACAGGGTAATGAGTAGAGTAGAGTATAAACATCATAATTTACTCATCAAAGCACTTAAATATAGAAAAACCATTCTCGTAATAGTTACCATGCTTTTTGCAGGGGCTGTTTTCACACTTTCCAGAATGGGTGGAGAATTTATTCCTTCACTGGAAGAAGGAGATTTTGCAGTAGAAATGCGTATACTTCAGGGAAGTAATATCAGTGAGACCAAAAAAGTGACTACACAGGCAGCCGGTATTTTGTTAAAACAATTCCCGGAAGTAGAAAAAGTGGTTACCAAAATAGGAAGTGCGGAAATCCCTACGGAGCCGATGCCTATGGATGCCGGTGATATGATTATTGTTCTTAAACCTAAGAAAGAATGGACTTCAGCTACATCATTTCCGGAGCTGTCTGAGAAAATGAGCAAAGCCCTTAAAGTAATTCCCGGGCTTACTACAGGATTTCAGTTTCCGGTACAGATGCGTTTCAATGAACTGATGACAGGGGCACGACAGGATGTGGTGTGTAAAATCTATGGAGAAGATCTTGATAGCCTGGCTTTATATGCTAAACAGCTGGGAGAGGTAGTGAATACTGTAAATGGAGCTCAGGATCTATATGTGGAGCCAGTGGCAGGTGAGCCTCAGGTGGTTATCGAATATAACCGTGCTGAACTTTCCCGATATAATATTTCGGTAATGGAAATCAACAGGATCATCAATATGGCCTTTGCCGGACAGACAGCAGGTGCTTTGTATGAAGGAGAACGAAAATTTGATGTTGTAGTCCGTATGGATAATGAATATAAAAAGGATATTACAAGCATACGGAATTTACTGGTTCCTACTCCTGGTGGCGAACAGATCCCTTTAAATCAATTAGCCAAAGTAGAATTAAAAAATAGTCCTAACCAGATACAGAGAGAAGATACACAGAGGAGAATTGTGGTAGGGTTCAATGTTCGTGGACGTGACGTACAGAGTATTGTAGAAGAACTTCAGCAGAAAGTGGATCAAAAGCTGAAACTGTCTCAGGGGTATACGATTTCCTACGGAGGAGCTTTTGAAAATTTAAATCAGGCAAAAGCAAGACTGGGAATTGCAGTTCCCGTATCGTTGGTAATGATATTTTTACTCTTATTCTTTGCGTTTGGTTCTGTTAAGCACAGTTTACTGATTTATACGGCAATTCCTTTATCTGCTGTGGGGGGTGTTTATTTAATGGCATTAAGAGGAATGCCTTTTAGTATCAGCGCAGGAGTCGGTTTTATAGCTTTATTTGGAGTCGCGGTTTTGAATGGGATCGTACTGATTTCTGAATTTAACAGGCTTAAAAAATATGGACTTACCAATACCAGCAGAATCGTTCTTATTGGTACCCGTACAAGGCTCAGACCTGTATTAATGACAGCTTTTGTAGCATCTTTAGGGTTTTTACCGATGGCTTTGAGTAACGGAGCCGGGGCAGAAGTACAGAGGCCTTTGGCAACAGTGGTAATTGGTGGATTGATGCTGGCTACTTTACTCACCTTATTTGTCCTTCCTATTCTGTATGTACTAGTTGAAAATATAAATAAAAATAAAATGAAGTTCCCTAAAAAGAGAAATTATAAAAAACTAACCATATTAGTCTTTCTGATTTCATTCGGAAGTTTCCATGCACAGGAAAATATTACTTTCCAGCAGGCATTGGATATTGCTTTTCAGAATAATGGAAACCTTAGAAATACTCAGTTAATTTCTGAATATCAGGAAAAATTAAAATCAAGTTATCTTGATATTCCTCAAACGGAAATTACGGGTGGATTCGGACAGATACAGGGAGAAGAAACGGATAACTCCATTTCGATAACCCAACGTATCAGCTTTCCTACAGTATATTCCAGAAGAAAACAGATGCTGAATGCAGAGTGGAATGCAAGTATTATCAATCAACAATTAACAAAAGCTCAGCTTACCAAAGAGGTATCCGATGTCTTTTACAGGATTCTTGTTCTTCAGGAAAAGAAAAAAGTATTAGAATATATCAGTACACTTTATAGTGGATTTGCAGATAAGGCAAGCCTGAGACTGAGAAAAGGAGAAGCTAATATTTTAGAAGAATCTACTGCGGAAATTCAAAGAGAACAGATTAGAATTCAATTAAGTGTTTTGGAGAATGACCTTAATCTTTCAAAACTTCAGCTTCAGGTATTGCTTCAATCTGAGAGACCTTATCAGCCTGTATCAGATAAACCGGTTTTGGATGCCCGTCTTCAGGTTTCTGAAGATGTAATTCAACAGCATCCCGAATTGCAGTTTCTGAATCAGCAGATTAAAGTAAATGAAGCAGAAGTGCAGCTTGAAAAGAGTAGGCTTCTGCCGGATCTTCTGGTGGGTTATACCAATCAGAGTATGAAGAATATTAATAACAGCCGTTTTAATTCCGTTCAGTTAGGGGTAGGAATTCCTTTATTTACACAGGGGCAGAGAGCATTGGCAAAGGCTGCTAAAGCAAAAGTGGCTATTGCTGAAAATCAATATCAGAGAAAAACAATTGAATTGAAAAACAGGCTTGCACAACAGATTAATAATTATACCAATCAGCTTACGATTGTGGAGAACTATGAAAAGAAGCAGTTGCCAAAATCGGAAACCATTCTACAGACTGCAAAGAAGCAAATGGATGTAGGTGAAATTGACTATCTGGACTGGGTATTATTGACGAATCAAGCGGTGAAAATTAAAGTTGATTATATTGACGGTCTGGAAAAGCTTAATCAAATTGCTTCAGAACTTAATTTCTTAATTTCAAAATAGTATCTCATGTATTTTAAACAATCAATATATATTCTTGGCTTTTTTATTTTACTGGCTTCCTGCTCCGGTAAAAAGGAGGAACCTGCTGTTTATGAAAACAAAAAGCTCGCAACTGAGCAACATAACAGCATTCATTTAACGGCAGACCAGATTTCTGCTATTCATCTTTCTACTACGACTATTCAGAACAAAACCATGGAAAAATTGGTGAGACTGAATGGGAAAGTAGAAATAGCACCATCTGCTATCAATTCTCTTTCCAGTATAATGGGAGGGCATATTAAATCTATTAATATAATAAATGGCAGTCATGTCAACAAAGGGCAAGTCTTGGCAGTAGTAGAAGATCCGCAGTTTATACAGTTGCAGCAGGATTATTTGGTGACGAAGGCTCAGCTGGAAGCAGCCCGGCTTAATTTTAACAGACAAAAAGATCTTAACACCAGTAAAGCGGCTAGTGATAAAACATTTCAGACTGCACAAGCGGAATACGCTACACTTACCGCTACTTTAAAAGGACTGGAAGAAAAATTAAGGATAGTTGGAATTAATGCTAAGGGGCTTACTTCCGGAAATATCCGAAGCAGAATTAATATTTATGCTCCTTTCAATGGTTTTGTAAGTAAGATTCTGGTAAATAACGGACAATATATCAATCCATCAGACACTTTGTTCGAACTTATTAATCCTTCAGGTTTACTGCTGGAGCTTAAGGTCTTTGAAAATGATGTGAATGATGTGAAAGTAGGACAGGATATTTTAGTGTATAACAATCAAAATCCTGATAAGAAGACTGCAGCAAGAATTGTAAGCATAGTTCCTAATATTGAAAATGGTGGAGCGGCTATGGCAGTTGCAAAGATGTCAGCATTTAATTCGGAATTTGTAAGAGGAATGTATATCAATGCCGAGGTTAATATCAACAGCCGGTATACATTAGGTCTACCTAATGAATCGATAGTTTCCTATAACAATAAAAGCTATGTTTTTGAAGATATGGGAAAAGATACATATACGATGATCCCTGTAACGGTAGGTATTTCTGATGATCAGTTTACGGAAATTGAGAAAGCTGAATCTCTTAAAAGCAAAAAAATTGTACAGCAAGGGGCTTACAGTCTTTTAATGGCCCTTAAAAATAAAGCGGAGTAAGGTAAATTTTACAATTAAAGCCCCTGAAAAGGGGCTTTAATTTATATATGAAGTTATCAATCTTGTTATTTCACGATTTCAATATCGATCGCCGAAAATCCTTTTGGGGACTTTTCTTTTTCAAAAGAAACTTTATTTCCTTTTTTCACTGGTTCTTTACAGTTATTAGTGTGGAAAAATACATTTTCTTTTGTTTGATCTTCTGTAATGAATCCATATCCTTTTTCACTGAAAAAAGTAATGATTCCAGTTTTACGAACATCTTCCACAGGGATAGGAGCGGCACCCAATTGAATATCATCAAGATTTACTTCCTGTCTGCTTTCAGGCGGAGTAGAGGTAAGTCTTCCAAATTCATCTACATAGACCAGCATGTCATCTAATCCTTTGCCTTTGTTGTTGTTGGTTTTTCGTTCTTCGCGCTTTAGTGCTTTTTCTTTTTGTTTTTGAATTTTTTTCTTGAAATTTTCTTTTTTAGAGAAAGAATCTGCCATAAATTATTTTTATTATTTAGTTATCGGTATGAAAGCTTCAGATATCTCATTATATGTTCCGGTATAAGGGATCTTTACAGCACAATTTTGCTTGATACAAATATTTATCCTGAAAATTCTTTTTAATAATTGAATAGAGGAAACATAGTTTCTACATTCAATTATTTTTCGGTAGTTTGGGAATTCAGGATGCTGGTACAATAATTCTAATTAGGGCAGCTGAAAAAGCAAAAAACTGAAAGAAAAATGAGTAATCTAAATTGGTGATTAAAACAGAAAGTCACC
>NZ_JALAHD010000232.1 GCF_022712095.1 Chryseobacterium sp.
ATCAAATATCATAAAAATCAAAAACATTGCAAATAATCCGTTTTTCTCTTTCTGCATTACTTTTTTCATGCTGAATGTAAGTTCATTTTTTGTAAATAACCTTATATCAGGTATAAAAGGAGGAACCTTTTCTGCCCAAATTCGATATTGGGTGCCAAACTTTCTTTCTAAAAACTGCTCTTCTGCGTACATAATTCTTTCATATTATATCCAGTAAAAGAGTACAAAAGAAATAATAAACCAAATATTTTCAGTAAACATGGCGGGTCCTAGCCACATAAAAAAATTCCCTAAATAAAGAGGGTGTCTTACTATACTATAAATACCTGACGTATTAAGAGTCTCAGCAACCTGTCCCTCGGATGTATTACGTCCGGATGTATTCTTTGGAGTATATCCTACTGTATATATTCTTATTACCAATCCAATCGTACTAACCAACAGGCAAAGCACTTCATAATATTTTGTGCAAACAGAATCTGAATTCTTTAAGCTAGTTTGAATTAATACTAAAACGCCTAACATTAAAATACTTAGGGGTAAGAAACTCCTATATTTAAACAGCCAGTTTCCCTGTCTTTCAAGTTCTTCTTTTAAAGCCATATTTTTAACTTTACCTTTAAATTTATTCTTCTTCTCCAGAATTCGTTAATATAGCATTGATAAAAAATGCTCCTTTTACGGCAACCTGCACATTATCCGGAACAGATTTTATAGGAGTAATCGCCGTATATCCCATTGCTGACGTACCCTTTACTACTTCCACTCTCTCAAAGCTGATTTCTTTTTTGTTTTCTTTAGTGTACTCTATCGTTTTATTAGACAGTACGAAAATATAATCTTTACCTTCAGAACTTGTAATTGCATCATTGGGAACAGCGGGCATTAGTTGATTATCAAGACTTACCACTGCTGTTACATTCATTCCATCAATCAATCCCGATTTATTTCCCTGCACCTTACAATGAACGGGAATTGTTTTAGTTTCGTTTTCAAAAGCAGCCCCAATACTGTATACCTCAGCATCATATTCTGCAACAGGGTTATTGGTTAATGTAAAATGAATGTGCTGCCCCACTTTAATGGAGGGCAAATCCTTTTCAAAGATCTGAAGATCCAGATGTAATGAACTGTTATCCACAATTTCAATCACCGGTGACGAAACATCAATATAACTTCCAAGTTTTAGAAAAACATTGCTCACCGTTCCGCTGATAGGAGCAATGACAGCAAGTCCGGATTTTAAATTCCCATTGGAAATATTACCTGGGCTGATTCCCATCATCTGAATTTGTCTTTGTAAAGAGGCTCTTCTTGTCCTCAAGGTCTTCAGTTGTGCTTCTGCATTCTGAAGATTCTTTTTAGCACCGGCATTATTATCAAAAAGTTCTTTCTGACGTCTGTATTCCTGTTCCGCAAAAGTGATATTACTCCCTGCTGTAAGATAATCTTCCTGAAGCTGTATAAATTCAGGGTTGGCAATGGTGGCTATTACCTGGCCTTTTCTCACATAATCACCCACCTGTACCGTTAAAGTTCTGATGACACCTCCGTACAGGGATGTTGCATTGGCTTTGTTATTATTCGGTACACTTAAAGCTCCGTTTGCCTTCACTGTGGCTGTAAGCTCTTTCATTTCTATCTTTCCCAGCTGTATTCCTACCGCATTCATCTGTTCTTTTGTAACAGAAGCTATATTAGCACTCCGATTTTCGGTTGGGGTCTCAGTTTCTTTTCTCACCTCGGTCTTTTCATCAGTTTTCTTGGAACAGTTCGTTAGTAAAGTCAGAAGAATTATGATGATGATATTCAATTTAAATTTCATTTTATCTGTTAATTAAAGAGTTAATAGTAACAACGGTTTGGTTGACTTCCTGAATAGATCTCAGATATTTCAGCTCGATATCAGTAGCGGTCTGTAATGCAAACAGATACTCTACATAAGAAATATCTCCAGTCTTATAGCCTAATTGAGCTGCTTTTACAATGCTTGAAGCATTAGGTATTGCCTGATTAAGATAATACTGATACTGTTCAAAATCCTGTTGATATTGGTTCATGGAATTCTGTAGCTGTGTATTCAGCTGCTGCTGTTGATATTGCATATTACTTTCTTCCATCTGCTTCTGATATTCCAGAGACTGAATCCTTGCCTTGGTTGCTCCGAAAGTAAGGGGAATAGAAACTCCGACATTTACATAATTAAATCGGTTACCCACCCCAAAATACCTTTCCTGTCCATTGACAGTCTGAAACCCAATTAATGATTGATTGGTATACCCAAGGCTAAAATCCGGTAAACCTTGTGCTTTTTCAACTTTCTTATTTTGTTCCAAAACTTCAATATTTTGTTTCAACAGCTTAACCATAGGATGATTAGATACAGTATTAGTATCAAAAAGATACTCCAGCTTTAAAGGTTCATAATCATTAGAGATAGGAACTGAAATGTCTTCGTCCGTATTTAAAATCAATTTTAAATTCTGATAGGCATTATTTAAGTAAACCTGATTTTGCTGTAACAGCAGATTGATTTCCCCTTTTTGAGTTTCCGCAGTGTTAATCTCAATTTTTTTAATATCTCCGGCTTTAAACCGTATCGTGGCTATTTTGATAAAGTCTCCATATAAGCTGTCCAGATATTGTAGCTTCGTCTGGTTGTACTGCAGATATTCAATCTGATAGAAATATGACCTGACTTGTTTTACAAGCTCATTAAGTGTTACTTCCTTTTCAATTTTTCTGGATTGGACCTGTTCGGAAATCAAGTCCTTTCTGGCTTTAAATAAAGTCGGAAACGGAATATCCTGTGAAATAGCGAAAGACTGATCAAAGCGGGTACTGTTATATTGTCCTAACTGAGCACTGAAACCCATTTTCGGAAGTTCTTTTGCTGTAGGTGCCAATGCTTCTGATGATTGAATACCCAAATCTTTGGCTTTAATAGAAGGGTTATTTTTCTGCATTATTTCTACAGCATCCTGCAAAGTAATATTTCGTGAATTCTGAGCCTTAAAATTCTGACCGGAAAACAAAAGTCCCAGCAAAACAATCATTGCTAAAGACTTCCCTTTTAGCTTTCCTTTAATATTAATTTTAGAATTAAAAATGATATACAGCATAGGTAATACAAATAAGGTAAGTAAAGTGGCAGATATGAGCCCTCCGATAACAACAGTTGCTAACGGCTTCTGAACTTCTGCTCCCGCACTGGTACTTATAGCCATCGGTAAAAATCCGAGCGATGCTACAGTAGCCGTCATTAACACTGGTCTTAATCTGGTTTTCGTACCTTCAACAACTCTTTTTATAATATTAGCAATCCCTTCTTTTTCTAATTGATTAAAGGTTCCGATTAATACAATTCCATTTAAAACGGCTACCCCAAACAAAGCTATAAAACCCACTCCTGCACTGATACTAAAAGGCATTCCTCTTAAAAGCAGCGCGAGGACTCCTCCTATGGCACTCATTGGAATGGCTGTAAAAATTAAAGTAGCCTGCTTAAAGGAGTGAAAGGTAAAATACAGTAACATGAAAATGAGCAAGAGAGAAATTGGAACTGCTATCATTAGCCTTTGGCTGGCCTCTTTCAAGTTTTCAAACTGTCCTCCATAGGTAAAATAGTAGCCGGAAGGAAGTTTTATTTCTTTAGAAAGCTTATCCTGTATATCTTTTACAACACTTTCAACATCTCTACCTTTTACATTAAAACCTATTACAATTCTTCGTTTTCCTGCTTCACGGCTGATCTGTGCCGGACCTATTTCATAAGCAACCTTTGCAACCTGGGATAAAGGAATCTGAGCACCGGTATTGGTAGGTATCATCAGATTGCTCACATCATCAATATTGGAACGGTAAAGGCTGTCTAATCTTACCACCAGGTCAAACCTTCTTTCATTTTCAAAGATCTGGCCGGCAGCTTTTCCTGCAAAAGCAGTACTTAGTACATTATTAACATCCTCTACATTCATTCCGTAATTGGCAATTCTCGTTCTGTCATAAGTAACATTAATCTGAGGAAGCCCGCCCACTCTCTCAACCTGTGGAGAAGTGGCTCCGTCCACACTTTGGATTACCTTACTCACTTTATCTGCATACACGGAGAGAGTATCCATATTCTCACCAAATATTTTAACAGCTACGTCTTGTCGTATTCCTGTCATTAATTCATTAAAACGCATCTGGATCGGCTGGTTCTTTTCAAAAAATACACCGGGAATAACTCTCAGTTTTTCAGTAATCTCATCAGCAAGCTGTTCATAAGATTTCTCGGTTTTCCATTCACTCTGGGGTTTCAGTACTACCATAATATCCGTAGCTTCGGGAGGCATCGGATCTGTCGGCACTTCTGCAGCTCCTGTTTTTCCAACTACCATTTTTACCTCATCAAACTGTTTTATAATTCTTGAAGCCTGCATAGAAGTTTCTATACTCTGGCTTAATGAACTTCCCTGAGGTAAAATACAGTGAAAGGCGAAATCCCCTTCTTGTAATTGTGGAATAAACTCCCCTCCCATTCTGCTAAATAATATCAGAGACACAGTGAACAATCCGATTGCTATTCCTACAATGATATATTTTATTTTAATAGCCCTCTGTAATAAGGGTTGATATTTACTTTGAAGCCAATTCATCATTTTATCAGAAATAGTTTCTTTATGAGAAATCTTTTTAGAGAGGAAAAGGGCGCACATCATAGGAATATAGGTAAGTGAAAGGATTAAAGCTCCAAGAATTGCAAAGCCTACTGTCATTGCCATCGGAGAAAACATCTTTCCTTCAATTCCTGCGAGCGTAAGAATAGGAATATAAACAATAAGAATGATAATTTCTCCAAAAGCAGCACTTCCTCTGATTTTAGAAGCGGACAAAAATACTTCTTCATCCATCTCTTGCTGTGTCAGTCTTTTTATTGACTTCCTAAGTCCAAGATGATGTAAAGTAGCTTCAACAATGATTACAGCTCCATCTACAATAAGTCCAAAATCTATAGCTCCAAGACTCATAAGATTAGCACTTACATCAAATACATTCATCATTCCCAGAGCAAACAATAAAGACAAAGGAATAGCAGAAGCTACAATAAGTCCTGCTCTGAGATTTCCTAAAAATAATACTAAAACAAAAATAACGATTAAAGCTCCTTCTATAAGGTTCTTCTGGACAGTGCTTATAGCTCTATCTACTAAATTAGTTCTGTCTAAAAATGGATCTATAACAACATCATCAGGAAGGGATTTTTGGATCACAGGAATTTTCTCTTTCACTCTTTTAACCACTTCATTACTATTGGCTCCTTTAAGCATCATTATCACACCTCCTACAGCATCAGTTTGACCATTATATGTCATTGCTCCGTAACGGGTAGCATGCCCAAAGCCTACTTCTGCAATATCTTTTATGAAAACAGGAACACTTCCTGTATTTTTCACTGCTATATTCTTAACATCTTCTAAAGAGGTTGCCAAACCTATTCCTCTGATAAAATAAGCATTAGGCTTTTTATCAATATAGGCTCCTCCCGTATTTTGGTTATTTTTCTCAAGGGCAGTAAAAATATCAGTTACACTTATTCCCAATGCTTTTAACTTATCGGGATTCACTCCAACCTCATATTGTTTTAATTCCCCCCCAAAACTGTTGACCTCAGCAATTCCCTCCGTTCCATAAAGCTGTCTGGCAACAATCCAGTCCTGCATGGTACGAAGGTCTTTTGCATTATATTTCTTCTCACTTCCTTTTTTAGGGTGCAAAATATATTGATATACTTCTCCCAGACCGGTACTTACCGGCGCCAATTCCGGAGTTCCTATTCCCTTGGGAATATTTTCTTCAGCCTGCTTCAGTCTCTCCGTAATAAGCTGGCGGGCAAAATATATATTTACTTTATCTTTGAAAACAACAGTAATTACTGATAGTCCGAATCTTGATATACTCCGGGTTTCCAGAATATCAGGAATATTGGCAATACTCTGCTCTATAGGAAATGTAACAAACTGCTCTACTTCTTCTCCTGCAAGAGTAGGACTCACCGTAATAATCTGTACCTGATTATTAGTAATATCAGGTACTGCATCAATAGGAAGCTTAGTTGCACTCCATACTCCCCAAATGATGAGTAACAAAGTCATTATACCAATAACAATTTTGTTTTTGATACTAAATTTTATGATTTTATCTAACACAATTGATAATAATTTTATTGAATAACATATATGAACTAATATCTTATAATATTAGCAGCAAAAATAGATGAGAGAGCTCTGCAATGATATTGCAAAGTTCAAATGCTCAGAAAGTATGACTTTCTAATAATGTTCAATAAAATTAAATTTTAGGAGGCTGCCAGATATGGTCGTAAACCTGATAAGCAAAATCCGTGTTATGGAAAAGAATTTTCTTAGAAAAATAAGCCCTCACCTCTATCGGAAGCTTTAGCAACGGATCTATCTTAAAAACCGTGACAGTAATTTGGCAACAGTTACAACTGCAAAGAGGTGAACAGATATCTCCATTATCTTTTGAATGTGAGGCATCAATGCTTAGTAAGGTTTCTATTCCCTTATTATTGGATGGACTGTAAGTATCCGTGCATGGTGTTATCGATAATACCATGAAATAGAATGCAAAAATCAATCTCAACAGATTCATCCTACAAAAATAGCACTTTTTAAAGTAATATAATTAATCTTTCAATGAATAACTTTAATTTAAAAAATTGATACTTATGAAAAAGCTGATAAAGTAATGGGA
>NZ_JALAHD010000233.1 GCF_022712095.1 Chryseobacterium sp.
GATTTATATTCTGATGAAAAAAAGAAGTTGCCTCTTTACTGGCAGGAAAAAATAAAGAAAGGAATAAGTTTCCTGAATAAAATTACTCCTTTTCAAAAGGAATCTCATTTTGAGAAATTCAAAAATGCATTTTATGAGAGATTTGAAGCGGAGGAAGTTTCATTAGCTTATGCATTAGACACAGAGATTGGAATTGGGTACAGACAGGATCTTTCTTCAAAAGGATTACATCCTTATCTGGAAGATTTAAACCTTCCTCACAGCAAGAAAGATGAGCCCCTGAAAATTCATCTCGATGCTGTACAGCAAGTCTTGAATGAAAAGTTACAAAATACTTTAACTAATAATCAGGATAAGATTGAATTATCTGATGATGATTTTAAAGATATTGAAGAATGTTGGAATGATTTACCCGATACATTTTCCTGTATGGCAGAAATCATCTCTGAAAATGAAAATGAAAAACTTTTTTTAGATGGAGGTGGCGGAAGCAGTGCCGCAAATTTGTTGGGAAGGTTTTGCTCCGAAAAATCAGATATACATTCTTTAACTAAAAGAATTACTGAAAAAGAATCAGAACTGAACGCTCATTATATTCTGGCTGAAATTATCCATCTGCCGGAAACCAGAACAGGAAATGTGATAAGAAGACCTACTTTACGTTCTTATGAAATACCTTTTCTGGCACAATCTGTTTTACCGGAAGAAAATCAGATCTTAATAGAGGATTTATATATTTCATTAAAGAATAACAAAATAATTTTACGATCCAAAAAACTGAATAAAGAAATAAGACCTTATCTTACTAATGCTCACAATTATTTATCCAATTCTTTACCGGTTTATCACTTCCTCTGTGATATACATTCGCAAAATGTTCGTACTGGAGTTTATTTTAGTTGGGGGGATTTAAAACATCTATATCATTTTTTACCTCGCGTGGAATATCAGAATATAATTATATCAAAAGCAAGGTGGAAGATTACAGAAAAAGAAATCAATTACTTATTACTATATAAAGAGGACGGGAATATGTTATTGAATGAAATTAAAGAATGGAGAACCAAGAGAAAAATACCTCAGTGGATACAATGGGTAGAGCTTGATAATAGGCTCACAATTAACCTGGAAAATTATGATTTACTCCTGATGTTTATTCATTCTATAAAGCATAGAAAAGTTATCATTATTGAAGAATTCCTGTATAATGAACATGAAGATTTCAGGTATGAATTCATATTTCCCATGTATAAGGAAAAAGCATTGAAATGATAGAAAGAAAATTGATGCCCGGTAGCCAATGTCTCTATCTTAAAATATACACTGGTCTGAAAACGGCTGATGTCATTTTAGAAGAAGCAATACAGCCTTTGGTTCAAAGCTTTTTAGATAAAGGGAAAATTTTGAAGTGGTTTTTTATTCGTTACAACGATCCTAAACCTCATTTGAGAATCAGACTAATGCTGAAGGAAAACTTTTATTACAGTGAAGCTCTGGAGAAGATTAACAGTATTTTAAAACCTTATATGAAGTCCGGGGAAATTTCAAATGTTGTAATGGATACCTATGTTCGGGAGTTGGAAAGGTATGGCGAAAATACTATAGAAGATGCTGAAACTTTATTCTGGCTCAGCAGTCAATATGCTTTATACAGTCTCTTCTTTGATGATGACGAAAAAATAATGATAACCCTTTTCTATATTGACGGAATTTTAAATGAACTTCATCTTACTGATCAGGAAAAACTGGAATGGGTAAAAAGTTCAAATGAATCTTTCAAATATGAATTCCATGCAGATAAAAAACTGAACAGTCAGTTAGATAAAAAATACAGAGAATTTAAACCTCAATTTCTTGAGTTTATTAAAGCGGAAGGGTTTTCCGAAGCGAGAGAACTTATTCTTTCCAATATTCAGGAAAGTAGAATTTTGTTTCAGAATATTCTTTCACATGATAAAAACGGATCTCTTGGAATGCCTCTGTCTGTTTTTTTTCAAAGTATATTTCATATGAATATCAACAGGCTCTTTGTTTCCAATCAAAGGTTGTTTGAAATGGTTATTTATGATTATCTGGTCAGGTACTATAAAACATTAGTTTATCGATCACGCTTAGAAATGTAACTATAAAGAATAGCAAAAGTTAGTATTAACATATTAAGTTACAAATAAATTCCCATAATTCTTTTGACCAATATCATTGGTGAATGATGATTTTCATCACCAGTTTAGACCTTCGTTGTCTCTATATTTGATATAGGAAAAATGTTTAACCCTTAAGAATTGATGAAATGAAACAACGCGTTCCTGTATCTCAGATTATGAGTACTAAACTAATTACCCTTAATACAACTAATACCCTTTATGACGCTGAGAAGCTTTTAAAAGAAAATAATCTGCGCCACCTTCCCGTAGTCGATGGGAAAAAACTAATCGGAATTATAAGTCTTTCAGATCTACTGAAAATAAGTTATACCGATGTTACAGACTCGGATGAAGTTGAATCTGTAGTATATGAAACCTATACCATTCCACAGATTATGGCAAAAACATTGGTGACGATACCTCCGTCAGCCAATATAAAAGAAGTGACAGAGCTTCTTTCAAAGCATAGCTTTCATTCTGTGCCGGTTGTTGAAGATGGTGAGCTTAAGGGAATCGTAACTACAACCGATTTACTGAATTATTTCCTGGCTCAATATTAACCAAAACTATTATTGCACTCAATATTTGATTTCTGGAAGACCAGAAAGAAGTCGTAATACTCATAAAGTATTGCGACTTTGTGTTATAAGTATCTGAAATCTGCTTTATATTCACATAAGTCTGCTGATTAGGCGGTGTTTTAATATCTGGACTATAAGTATTTATGAAAACTGGACCATAATGGTAGACTAAAGTTGAATTAACTTTGCAACATCAAACAGATCATACCATACTGGAGTTGAATTATAAGTCGCTTAAGTTGGGATTTAGTAAAAAATAAATGATAAACCTGTTTGAATAGAATATACATCAGCAATAAGGAAGTAATAGTTTATTGCGTTATTTCGTTCTCACTTTTTTATATATAAAAAACACAA
>NZ_JALAHD010000234.1 GCF_022712095.1 Chryseobacterium sp.
ATATTACTAGTAACAGCCCTCCACTTATCGGGGAGAAAATAAAAATTACAGATAATGCAGATAATGAAAGAGCTAATTCTTTACAGGTTGATTGGATAATGCTTATTTTAGGTTGTGTTTTTACTGGAATAAGTATCTTTATTGCTGTTTTAATTTCAACATATATCACTCATTATACAATGAAGAAAAGAGTGCTGCTCTCTTTAGGACTAGGGCTGATTATTAGTTTAATTAATGGAATGTGTATAGTGGTTTTAGTAAAAATATAAGATAAAAGAGTTAGTTATAATAGTCAAAATAATAATTATGAAAAAAATAAACCTCTTACTATTAGCTTTTGCAGTATTAATCAACATTGCCTGTGGTAATCGGCCTTTTGATCTATCCTCCGTTATTTTAGGAGATGATGCTAAAAAATATGATTTTGAAAACAAAAATATATTTTTAAAAGATGTCTCCGTAGTATCCGGCACAGAGGTTACCCAGTATTATGCAGATGAAAATAAAAATATGATGTACGGAAATATTCCGTTGGATCATACCGTGGGAACAAGAATTACGGTCTATAAAGGAAAAGTTGTAGCATTTGATACCAATGCTGAAGAAAAGTATTCATTAGAATTTATGGATAAAATCCTAAAGAAAAATGGGAAACCTATAACTTTTATAACGGATGAAGCAAACGTAAACCCCAAAATAGCTCAACAGGTTTTTGAAAAACTTAAGAAAATTACACCCAATGATGTCTCATGGAACCCGGAGGATAAAAATACTTTTATTTATCCCTATTCTTTTTTGTGGGATGATGGAAAAAACTACTCTATATTAAGTATTTCTATTGAGAATGACGGAAATATTCGAAACAGGTATTTATCAGTTACAAAAGAAGCCTATAGAAACAATATCGTTTATACTTTAAAGTATCCGGCTCCTAAAGAATCGCCCTGGTATAATTATATGATGTTAAAAATACTTAAAATAAAGGCTTCTCTTATGAAAAAGAGAAGCCTTTTTATTATATATGTTAATGAACTTACTTCACTACAAACTTCAAAGAAGAATGATCCAGTTTTAAAATATAAACACCCTGTAAAAGCGGGTTAATCTTGATTGAATTTCCTCTGTTGAAAGGTTGGTCAATAGTTTGCAAAACTTTTCCCTGCAGATTATAGATTTCGGCTTTCTTAATTCCTTCTGTGTTTCCTTTTACAAATATTTCTTGATTGGAAACAGGGTTTGGATAAATCTGTAAATCTGTAGTTTCAGGTTGTAATTCACTTGCAATGATGCTGTTGCTTTGTTTGGCAGCACTTGAATTACAGGTCCAGCTTAGATCATCGATAGCTACCCTGTTACTTGTTGAGGTATTAACTAGCTTTACGGTCACATTTCCTGAAATATTAATATTATTGATCGTTGTTGTTGTGGCTGTCGTACTATATGGGATGCTGCCTACTGTAACACCGTTTACCTGCAGATTAAAAGTTCCGTTACTTCCTGAGAACTTGAGTTGAGTTGTTACGGTTAGAGAGCTAATCCCATTAGCTGAAGAGCTTGATGTTAAAGATCCGTTTCTAACGGTAATAGCTTTATTACTTATAGTCTGGTCGGTTCTTGCATCAGTAGCGGTCCATGTAATCCCATTATTGGTCCATGTTCTGGTAGTATAGGAAGAAGTAGTTCCGGTACTTGGAATGTTCTCAAAATCTTCACTTACACAGCCTGTGGATGGAGTAGTGCTTCCTCCGGATTGAGTGGTTCCTGAAATAGTAGAACTGTTGGAAGAGCTGTTACCGGCGGCATCTTTAGCAACTACATAGAAACTGTAAGTTGTAGAAGAGCTAAGCCCGGTAATGGATGCGGAAGTTGAGCTTACCGTAGATTTAAGACTTCCGTTCATATAAACAAGGTAAGAAGTAACACCCACATTATCTGTTGCAGCATTCCAGCTTAAATTAATACTGTTTGAAGACGTTCCTGTAACATTTAATCCGGTCACAGTAGTTGGAGCCTGAGTGTCGTTAGAAGGCTGCTGAGAACCCCAGATAAGATCGACATAGTTAGGATTATCAATAAAAGGGTTTCTGTTTCCCTGATGAGTATAAGATGCATTATTTCTGTTAATTTCTGCTTGAGATACAGGATCCTGATTGTGCCATGCCAGTAAAGTATTCAGTTCCCAGGTCTGAAGTCCCGGATAGGCGGAGCCCCCTAACATATTTCCGGATGAAAAACCTGATAATTTACTTTCATAACGGGTAACAAAATAAAAAATCATACGGGCTACATCTCCTTTAAACTCATCGATTGGCTCAAAAACAGTACCTGAATAACCTGAAGAAGTTGAATTACCTAATTTTGAACCGTTTTGAGAAGTAAAAGTAGCACTCCCAACCTTTCCGAAGGGATAATTACTTCTCATTCCGTTTACTTTTCCATCGGTAGCTCTTATAAAATGAACATCCGAAACCATTGGGGAAGCTTCACTAAATAAGCTTTGAGGAACAATATGTTCGCGGTTATAGCAGTTGCCTTCTACAGAATAGGTCCCGCACTGGTTAGTTCCCGGTGTATACTTATATGGATCGGTTCCTGTTGGATTTTCTGAATAGATATCAAGAATAGAACCGTCATTTTCATAGTTCTTATCTATATCTGTGGTTTTGTAAGCTGTCCAGAGCCCGCTGTAACCTTTGTCCTGATGTCCATTGGTAATAATAGAACTTAATGCGGTTTTCAGGGGTGCTCCCGTAAGTCCGTTTGCGGCAGAGTAATAGCCGGTAGGAGCCTGAGCATGGGCAAGACTGGCCATCGTCAGGAAAAAGATGATTTTTTTCATATTAGTTAGAATTTTCAGTTGGTAAGATTACTATATTTTTTGGAATAGAAAATTACATAAATATTAATTTTAATCTATAATTTTTTTATAAAAAAATCCGGTTCAGATATCTGAAACGGATTCTATATAAAGTTAATTGATTATTATTTTCTTTGTGGAGGATAGTTAGCCATGATTTCAGCTAATATCTCCGGAATCTGCTTTTGCTTAGCTCGCGGAGAATCTACAGAAATTCCACTTCCGATACCCTGCCAAACCAGTTTATCCGTATGGGCATCGATAAGGTCTATGATAAGAGCTCCCTCATTATAATTGCTGGACCATGTTCTGCTCATGCCTAAACCCCATCCGAAGGGACCACCCCATCCGTACATTCCGTAAGGAGAGGTTGTATTGATGTCCGTTACTTTTTTATGGTTGGCTTTTACATTCACAATAAGATCCGGATTTTCTCCTGATGAAAGACCTTTGCTTTGTAGTTGCTTGGAAAGCTCATTTAAAACACGGTCCTTATCAATATCATTCAGTTTCAGGTCATCGATTCTTAATTTATACGTTTTATAAGAATTAAAATTAGCAGTGTCTGCATAATCTGAACGCACCTGGAAAGGGCTACAGGAAGTTAGTCCCAATGTAGCGGCGGCTAACAATATAAAAATATATTTCTTCATTTTTTATTTATTTTATTGTTTTTGATAAATGTGTCTGTTTTTTTATCATATCCGTAGGGACAATGCCTACAACCGCTTTTGCAGCAATAACCTCTCTTCAGATGGAACTTTTCGGTAAAAACTTTATACCCCTGTTCATTATAATAAAAGTCCTCATTCTCTTTGATTGGTATGTGGGTCATAGGTTAAATCTTAAACAAAAATTTTATATTTGTTATTATGATAATTGTGTGCCAAATATTTCTCAAAAATACAAAAATTAACGGCATTACGCTCTTTCCTTTTATTTTCTTAAGAAATTCTGAAGATAGAAGAAATAAAGTACTGATTAATCATGAGAAAATTCATCTCCGCCAGCAAATGGAATTATTGGTGGTATTCTTCTATATTGCCTATATTGCAGAATATTATTATTGGTTATTCAGATTAAAGGATCCTTACCAAGCCTATAAATCTATTTCATTTGAAAGAGAAGCCTATGAAAAGGAAAATGATCTGAAATATCTTAAAAAAAGAAAAATATGGAGTTTTTGGAAATATTATTCCAAAATAAAATGATACTGAAACAATGTTTTTGACAATTCCTTCCCAGCCTGTTCCTATCCAGGAAATCCCTCTGGATAAAAATATAAAGTTATTCATCAAAAGAGAAGACCTGATTCATCCTCTTATTTCCGGCAATAAATATTGGAAGCTCTTTTATAATATTAATAAATATCTTGAGCAAAACCCCAAAAATCCCTTTCTTATCACTTTTGGAGGTGCTTTTTCCAATCATATTGCTGCGGTTGCTGCATTAGGAAAGTTAGCCGGAATTTCTACATTAGGAATCATAAGAGGTGAGGAGCTGATCAGTAAGTGGAAGGATAATCCTACCTTATTATTTGCTTCAAGGAATAAGATGAACCTTAAATTTATAACCAGAGAAGAATACAGAAATAAAGAAAAACTAACAGAATTTTTGCAGCATGAATTTCCGGAAGCGTTGGTTATTCCGGAAGGAGGAACCAATCAGGATGCAGTAGAAGGAGTGAAAATGATGTTAAATGATGATACAAAAGATTTTGATTATCTTTGCACCGCCGTTGGAACAGGAGGGACGATTGCCGGAATTTCTAAACATTGTGAAGAGTATCAGAAAGTTATAGGAATTAAGGCTGTTGAAGATTCTTCGCTTGAAGATAAGATCTTTGGATTAACTTTAAAGAGAAATTTTAATCTAATAGATTCGGGATTGGGAGGATACGGGAAAATAAAAGATGAGAATGTTCTTTTTATTAATAACTTTAAAGAGAAATATGATATCCCTTTAGATCCTGTTTATACAGGGAAAATGATGCAGAAAGTTTTTGAATTGATAGACGAAGGTTATTTTCCTGAGAAAAGTAGAATTTTGTGCTTTCATACTGGAGGATTACAGGGTATAGAAGGGGCTAATATGCTTTTAATACAACAAAAGAGAGAAATAATTATATAAGTAAAATTGAAAAACATGAAAAGACTTTTTTTGCTTACAAGCCTTTTAGTTTTATCAAAATTTTCAGCTCAGACTTGGGCTACTGATGATCAATATATTCAGAGATTTGCACAATATGCAGTGGAAGAGATGGAAAAATATAAAATTCCGGCTTCCATTACATTAGCTCAGGGGCTTCTGGAAACAGGAGGAGGGCAAAGCAGACTTGCTCAGCAGGGAAACAACCACTTCGGAATTAAATGTAAAGAAGACTGGACCGGAAAAACTATGAAACATACCGATGATGCTCCTAATGAGTGTTTTCGTGTATATGATGACCCGAGACAATCCTATGAAGATCATTCCATATTCCTGGCTACCAGAAAGTATTACACCAATCTTTTCAATCTGGATATGAAAGATTACAAAGCCTGGGCTCATGGTCTTAAAAAAGCGGGTTATGCTACCAATCCACGCTATGCATCTATTCTTATCGGAAAAATTGAAAGGTATAGACTATACGAATTTGATAATACCAATACCCAAGAGGTTTTATATGCTGTTCTTAAAATGTATCCTGATCTTAAGGATGACAGAAGCTTTATGGCTAAACTGGAACCTTCAAAATCAGCTAAAAAAGAACCAGTAACCGTTACTGTTCCTTATAAGCAGACTTCGTATGCCCAACAACAGAAAAGGGTAGAGAAGATTAAAACTAAAGCCGAATCTTTAAATTCCATGCTGGTGAAGAATCATCCTAATGAAGGATTAAAATATGTTGTGATCCCTGAAGATACCAATGTAAGATTTATTGCCAATAAGTTTGGAGTAAGCGAAAGTAAGCTGATGAAGTGGAATGAGTTAGGAAATACATCTTTAAAGAAAAATGATATTGTTTTCCTTGAATCTAAAAACTCTACAGGAAATACAGCTACGTATAAAGCGGAAGCAGGAGAAGATATGCATGATATTGCTCAGAAGTTCGGTATAAAATTGAATAAGTTATATGCCAAAAATAGAATGGATGAAGGCCAAAAGCCATCTGCAGGGCAGCTCATCTATCTTATCGATAAAAAACCCAGAAATTAAAATATAAATAATAATAGTGCGCCGTAAGGCGCATTTGTTTGATGTGATATGAGATACCAAAGAAGTTCAGCTTTATTTGATGAAGCTTATCAATACATTCCGGGAGGGGTGAACTCTCCGGTTAGGGCATTTAAATCAGTAGGAGGAGTCCCTATTTTTATGAAATCTGCAAAAGGTGCTTACCTTACAGATGAAGATAACAATACCTATCTCGATTATATTAATTCGTGGGGACCTGCTATTTTAGGACATACTCATCCGGAAGTTCTTGAAGAACTGAAAGGTCAGGCGGAAAAAGGATTTTCTTTCGGAGCTCCGACAGAACTGGAAACTGAAATTGCAAAATTCATTATCAATAATGTTCCGAATATAGATCAGATTAGAATGGTTTCTTCAGGGACAGAAGCTTGTATGAGTGCTATAAGACTGGCCAGGGGATTTACGGGAAGAGATAAAATTGTAAAATTTGAAGGTTGTTATCACGGGCATTCCGATTCTTTCCTTATTAAAGCAGGAAGCGGTGCTGCAACATTCGGAAACCCAAATTCTCCAGGAGTTACACAGGGAACAGCAAAAGATACATTATTGGCCCGTTACAATGATATAGAACAGGTAGAAGATCTTTTCCGTCATAACCAGGGAGAGATTGCTGCGGTTATTATTGAGCCTGTAGCCGGAAATATGGGATGTGTACTTCCTGAAAATAATTTTTTGCAAAACCTAAGAAAGATATGTGATGAAAACGGAGCTTTACTTATTTTTGATGAAGTAATGACAGGTTTCAGATTAGCTTTTGGAGGTGCTCAGGAAACTTTTGGAATTAAAGCGGATTTGGTGACCTATGGAAAAGTAATTGGTGGAGGTCTTCCTGTAGGTGCTTTTGCCGGACGTAATGAAATCATGGATCACCTGGCTCCAAAAGGAGGAGTGTATCAGGCGGGAACGCTAAGTGGAAATCCTTTAGCGATGAGAGCCGGTTTAAAAACACTTCAGATTATTAAAAATGATGCAGATTTCTTCAATAGAATCAATAAAACAGCAGAAACTCTAGATTTTGAAATAGGAAAAATTTTAAATGAAAAAGGAATTGCCCATAAAATCAACAGAAAAGGATCTATGATGTCTATTTTCTTCCACACAAACAGGGTTTCCAATTTTGATGAAGCTCAGGAAGCCAATCATGCTTTATTCAATAATTTTTTCCATCAGATGCTGACCAATGGAATTTATCTTCCGCCAAGTGGTTATGAAACTTATTTTATCAGTGATGCTATCAAAGATAAAGAAATTGATATGACGCTGGAAGCTGTGAGGAAATTTGAATATTCTTAACATATTTACAGCATAAAAAAAGACAGGATAGAGCGGAAAGTTTTATCCTGTCTTTTTATATTAGGCTAGTCCGATAAATCATACAGATATTGTTATAAACCATACAATATATCAGTAAGACTTATTTCTAATTTTGTAGAAAGAGCTTTACAATGAATACTTCCACTTCAATATCACGCAAAGATTTTCTTAAAAATTCGGCATTGGCTATGGCTGGGATCACATTTGTTCCCGGAATGATGGCTGCCGGGTCTAGTGGGACGTTAAATAATTCTTCAATGAATAAAAAACAGATTTTTAAAAATGTCCTCTTAGAAACCGGTTTCGAATATGAGGATGGTGAAGTAATTAGAACTCATACAGAATTGTTTTGTGTAGAAGTTGAAAATGGAAAAATCACGCGAATTTCACCTAATAATTCAAACATACAGGCTATTGATGCCAAAGGTTTGCTGATGCTTCCTGCTTTTAAAGATATGCACATTCATCTGGATAAAACATTCTATGGTGATCAATGGCAGGCAATCAGAAGAAGGTCAGGAGGGGTAAAGGGAATGATTGCTCTGGAGCAGAAAATACTGCCGGAAATGTTAAAGAATTCAACATTCAAAGCTGAGAAAATGATTGAATTACTGCAGGCTAAGGGTACAAGTTTTGCACGCAGCCACGTAAATATAGAACCTACCTCAAAACTGGACTCTTTAAAAAATCTCCAGAAAGCTTTGGAAAATAAAAAAGAGAGTTTTGGTACGGAGCTGGTTGCTTTTCCTCAACATGGTGTTTTTTATACAGATTCTGTTCCGTATTTGAAAGAAGCAGCTCAGATGGATATAGATTTTATAGGTGGAGTAGATCCTTATACTATTGACGGAGCGATTGAAAAAACAATTGACTTTACGTTACAGCTGGCTCTGGATCATCAAAAAGGAATTGATATTCATTTACATGAAACAGGAGAATCGGGACTTAAGACCGTAGAATATTTAATTGAAAAAGTAAATGAAAATCCCTTATTGAAAGGTAAAACATACCTGAGTCATTGTTTTGTTCTGGGAAAATTGGATAAAACCAAACAGGAAGAAATAGCAGAGAAACTAGGAAATGCGGATATAGGTATTGTTTCTACAATTCCTTTTGGAAATTTAATAATGCCTATTCCTGTTTTATATAAATATAATGTCAATGTAATGACGGGAAATGACAGCATTATAGACCATTGGAATACTTTTGGAACAGGAAGTGTACTTCAAAAAGCTAATCTAATGGCACAATTATACGGATATTCGACTGAGCTCATGCTTTCCCGAAGTTTAAAGCTTGCTACAGCAAACGTTCTTCCTTTAGATGACCAAGGGAATAAACAATGGCCCAAATCAGGAGATGATGCTAATTTTGTACTGGTTAATGCCAGTTGTTCAGCAGAAGCTGTTTCCAGGATTTCATCCGTAGAATCCTTAATTCATCAGGGAAATATTATATTTTAAATAGATCTTTTCCTTTATTCTCAAGGAAATTATTTATTTTAGGATGGTAATAATGAGAATATGAATGATCGGTCAGATTATTTTCCGGTTTTAGGAATTCAGGAGTTTGCTGAACAAGCTTCCTCGGGATGTAATCTTCTGTTTAATGATCTTAGTGGAGAGCGCGTAATCGAAGATCCACACAAACATGATTTTTTTATTATTAATCTTTTTGAGAAAGGAAAAGGAACCCATTACATTGATTTTAAAGAATATTCTATAGAAGATCGTCAGGTTCATTTGCTCTTTCCTGATCAGGTTCACCGATGGGAAATTGGAAAAGAAACGGTAGGATATCAGCTTATGATCAGCCGTGAATGGTTTGAGAGTTTTTTACCTTCGCTGAGGTTCTCAGCCTCTTATTATCATATTCATCCGGTATTTACCTTAACCGAAGAAACTTATCGGCAATTATGGTATGAATTTCAGTGTATTCAGGATGAATTAAAAAAGAAAAATCTTTTCTGGAGACTGATTCAAACGAGAAGTGAGCTGATTGGGTTATTAATAAGCCGATCAGTGGAAGGGGCTTTCAAAGATTTTGAAGTGTATAATTCGAATCCGGTTTTATCAAAATTTTTTTCTTTGATTGATGAGTATTTTAAAGAAGACCGCTCTGTTTCATTTTATGCAGAAAAGCTTACTATTTCGGCTAATTATTTAAATATTATCTGTAAGAAAAATCTTCATGTTTCAGCTTCTTCTCTTATTCAGGATAGAATTCTACTGGAGGCAAAGCGTTTATTAAAAGTTTCTGAAATGTCTGTGAAAGACATAGTCTATGAATTGGGATTTTATGATCACGCCAGTTTTTCTAAATTCTTTAAAGCTCAGACAGGTATGACACCCTCACAGTTTAAAGAACAGCAATAATCCATACAACATACCGGATAATTTGTACACCCTTTTTGAATAGCAGGATGGTAATTTTGTGGTATTAAATAATTACGATATGAAATTCCCCTATACTTTTCTTGCCTCTGGAAATTATAACTTAAAAAATGTACGTCTGGAAACCGGTTTTGAATATGAGGATGGCGATGTTATCAGAACTAGAACCGATTTATTTTCAGTGGAAATTGAGAATGGTAAGATCAAAATGATTACAGAAAACCGGGAATCTGCAAATGCTATTGATGCAAAAGGTTTATTAATGCTTCCTGCTTTTAAAGATATGCATATCCATTTGGATAAAACCTTATACGGATTGCCATGGCAGGCACTTTCTCCTAAAAGAAGAACTGTAAAGGATATGATCGCTTATGAACAGGAGATTATTCCTAATCTTCTTATGACTTCTGTAGAGCGAGCGGAACAATTGATCAGTTTATTGCAGAATTATGGAACTCATTATGCAAGGGCCCATTTTAATATTGATCCTACTTCAGAACTGAAATCTCTGGAACATCTTGAGCAGGCACTTAAAAATAAACAGCAATCATTCAAAGCAGAATTAGTTGCCTTTCCACAGCATGGATTGTTTTATACGGATTCAGTTCCCCTAATGAAAGAAGCAGCCCGGTTTGAAAGCGTAGGTTTTATTGGAGGGCTGGATCCTTACAGTATTGACGGAAGTATTGAGAAACCGATGGATGTAACTGTTCAGCTGGCATTAGATCATCAAAAAGGAATTGATATTCATTTACATGAAGTAGGTGAATCCGGAATAGGAACCATCAATTATCTTATTGATAAGGTTATTGAAAATCCTCAGCTTCAGGGAAAAACATATATAAGCCATGCTTTTGCCTTAGCCCATCTATCACCAAGGGAAACCGAAGAAATAGCAGAAAAACTGGGTGCTTCCGGAATAGGTATTGCTTCATCGGTTCCGTTCAGGGGAACTGTAATGCCGATTCCTGTATTGAAAAAATATGGAGTACGGGTGATCATCGGTAATGATAATGTACAGGATTATTGGAGTACTTTCGGAACAGGAAATATGTTGCAGAAATCCAATCTGATTGCTGAACTTTATGGGTATAAAACAGAATACGCTCTTTCCAGAACACTCGAATTTGCTACACAAAGTATCCTTCCTTTAGATGATCAGGGTAATCAGCAGTGGCCAAAGACAGGAGATAAAGCAGATATAGTCATGGTAGATGCTTCCTGTTCAGCAGAAGCTGTTTCGAGAATGTCTTATGTGGAAGCTCTGATAAATAGTGGAAATCTGTTTTGGAAGAAATAAATCATTTCCCTACTAAAATTTAAAACCGCTGTAATAATTATTTCAATTATTACAGCGGCTATTTGATATGAAGAAACTAATTACTTTATTTTTAGTTCATAGCATCTGTAGTGTCAAAGCTTGTAAGCCCTGTCCAGCCTTTTGCCCAGTCTGGTAATGCGGTTCCGCTTCCAGCTCCTGTTGCGGTAGCACTGATTGTAAATACAGAAGATAGATCCGGTGCAGGCGCTTTAGTTTTCCATTGAGTTGCTACATTTACAAATCTGATATTAGTAATATAAGATCCTCCTGTAAACCAAGTGTAAGTTCTGTCAGTTTCGAAATCTAAACCTGTGGAATAGTTAGCAATAACAATATTGTCAAACTTACCTTGAGAACCTGCTCTGATTTTTAATCCCTGAGATTCAGAACCAGCAGCATTTCCTAAGAAAGTAGCATTGGTAATGGTAGGATTGGAAGCTCCATTTCCATTCGTCGTATTAGGATCTGTATCTTGTGTATCTGCTTCGATTCCTCTGTTTCCAGGTTCAGCAGCATTTTGATATTGTTTTTTTCTGGCGGCATATAAATAGCTTACGGTTCCGTTATATCCTTCTGTCCAGTCGAAAGAATCATCACCTACACCTGTAATAACAAGGTGGTCTAAATTAGGGCTACCTCCGAAACATTCGATACCATCATCAGCACCGTCAGTTACATATACATAGGAAATGCTTGTTCCTTTACCTACTCCGAATAATGAAAGTCCGTTAAATTCTTTTTCAGGATTGTATTTAAACCCACTGTCTTTAATAATTAAGTATTGGATAGATCCTGAATTATCATTGCTGTTAGTACCTCCATATACAAGATCTCCTAATTCTGAAGTAGACGTTCCTGAAGCACTTCTGTTGGAAGGAGCATTCCCTAATACTACGATACCTCCCCAATGTCCTTGTTTGTGCTGTGTTCCTTCAAATGTTACAGGGTTTGAAGCCGTACCATTGATGAAAATTTTACCACCACGATTAACGATTAAATAAGTTGCTCCTTCTGAGGCTGTAACTCTTGTTCCTGCAGGAATAATAAGGGTTGCTCCATTTTCAACCAATAGTCTTCCCGTAAGATTGTATGTCTTTGTTGGGTCTAAAGTTACTGTAGTTCCGGCAGTGATTGTACCTTGGAAATTGTTAGGATCTACAGTTGATGGATTACTAACTGCTTCATCATCATCAGAACTGCTACAAGATAATGCTACTGATGAAACGGTTGCTACCAATGAAAAACAAAGAATAGCTCTTAAGATTGTTTTTTTCATAACTCTTAGATTATTAGATTCGAATATTTCTTTTAAAATTTATATGATAGATTTAAACCAATTTGACGGCCTTTTGTATAATCTCTATGTACAAATACTCCGGCTCCGTTAGATTGTTCTATTTTGTAGTGAGGGTTTAATAAGTTCTTAGCACTGATACCTATTCCGATCTGCTTCAATGAGAAGTTTACATTCGCGTCCAGGATATTACGTGCCAGTTCATAAAAATTACCAGTGTTATTGGTACCTAGTGCATATAGGTTCTTTCCTACATAAGAATAAGATACTACGAAATCCACACTGTTGTCATTAGCCCATTTATAGTTATATCCTAAATTAACATTTGCCAGGAAGTTAGCTACCCCTTGAATATCATCCTTATCTTGTCCGCTGAATTGAGCTATCTTTCCGTTATTCTCTTTGCTGAATTCTGCTTCGGACTTTAATTCCTGCTGAGACTGCATAAACGTTCCGTTTAAGAATGTATATAATTTAGAATTACTCCATGAATAGAGATCTTTTCTGAATTCCAGCTCTGCTCCGTAAATATATCCCCAGTTGGCAATATTGAAGTAGCTCATATCACTTGGAGCAGAAGTAGAATAAGTTGTTCTGGCAATAGGGTTCTGAATGTATTTTCCAAAAGCGGTGATAGATAAAACTTCACCTGATTTCGGGAAAAGTTCCCATTTAAGATCAAGATTATAATTATCGGAAGGATACAGATATTGGTTACCATATACGTTACTTGTAACATCGTAGTAAGCAATAGGGATAAGTTCTTTAGCCTGAGGGAGCGTATATGTTTTAGAGAATGATAATCTTACATTTTGTTTATCATTAATACTGTATTTAGCATTTAAAGCAGGAAGAAACTTATTATATGTTTTATTTTTCTTTCCTTCACCCATCACAGCATCATTCCAGCGGGTCTGCAGATCAATGAAGTCATAACGTCCACCCACTTGTACAATGAATTTGTCAGATAAGTTGATGTCTACGTTGGCAAAACCTGATTGAAGGTTTTGTTTGATAGTATAAAAGAAAGGAGTAAATAATCTCTGACTAGGCTGGAATGTTTGATAAGTAAATAAACTGTTATTTCCGGCATTGATGAATCCGTCTATATTTTCAGGGTCTACAGGTGTAATGAAATTGAAATTCATTCCTATCGTTGTATTGTCAAATTTTCTGTCTTTATAAGATCCATCGTATCCTACTGTAACCTTGAATTTATCAAAACTCTTAGTAAGATAAGCATGCCCTAACACTGTGTTGTCCTTCAATTCGTCAAAGTATCTGTGGTTATTGATGGCACTCCCTGCAAGTAGATTAAAGTTTTCAGCGTCAATAGTATTTTGTAAACGGTCTGGCCTTTTACTATTAAGCATGTTGTAACCTAACGCCCAATCTGCTGTCCAGCTTTCAGCTATTTTGTGAGTTCCGAATAATTGGTTGATCCAGGTTGTTGTAATCTTATTATCTCCTCTGTTAATAATCACATTTCTGTCTACATCGTAAGCATAACCTTTGTAAATTCTTACTGTTTGATCTGAAGAGTGAATATAATTGGAATTGAAATTGATCTTATTGTTACTGTTAATCTTATAGCCTAAATTAACTAAAGCTGTTGTATTGGTTTTATAATTGGAACGCTGTACGTCCGAATAATCTTTGTTAGGTAAACCATTGGCAAAAAAGAAACCTTCCTGGCCTTCACTGTATTCGTATGAATTTTCATATCCGGCATATCCGAAAAGGGAGAACTTTCCAAAGCTTGCTCCTCCTTCAATATTCATATCGGAATTGAATGGATTGTCTGCGTTTTTAAAATTCCATTTTGTTTTGAATGGATAAGTCTGATAGGGATTTCCCTTGATAAAAGTACTTGTTTTATAGCCGAAGAAACCGGGACCTCCATCCTGAAGTTTGAAGTTACCTTTATCAAATGTTTGTAAATTAATACTGCTTCCTATTCCGATTTTAAAATATGGTTTACCAGAATGTTCTTTAGAAGCGATATTTACATTGGCACCACCGAAATCTCCTGAAAATTTCGGATTATATACTTTATCCAGAGATATGTATTCAACCATTGAGGTTTTAAAGATTTCCAGATTAATGTTCTTGAACTCTGGATCATCTGATGGTATTGGGAGTCCGTTAAGAGTTGTGCTGTTGTACCGGTCTCCTAAACCTCTTACAAAGATTTGTCCGCTTCCTTCCTGTTTCTGTGTTCCCGTAGCTTTCGTAACTGCTGTGGCAGCATCTCCTACACCTTGTTTCGCCAGCTGCACGGAACCTACTCGTTCAATAACTTCAACAGACCTTTTTTGTAAATTAATAATGTTGGATTCAGATCCTTTCTTAGTAGTTCCTTTAATCGTTACACCTTCGATTTTCTTTTCGTTCTTAATGGTGTCTTTTTTTGTTTCTTGAGCATAGAGTACCGATCCCGATGCGCTTAAAAACAAAACTGCAATACTCAGTTTTCTAAAATTCATTTTCTTTTTACTATTCTTTCGGTGCAAAGGAATAAAAGATAAACGGGGTAAATGGTTTAGTTAAATTTAAATTTTTCTTAACTAAACATTAACAAAAGGAATTATTTGTTAACTTTATGTGAATGATATAGAGTTTATTAATCTGTCATTCAAAATTTGTTAACTTTGACTCAGTAAAAATTAAAAATGAACCAAAAGAAAATCCTCCTAATCGACGATGAATTGGATATTTTAGAGATTCTTTCTTATAATTTGGAAAAAGAAGGTTATAATATCTACACAGCCACAAACGGCAACGAAGGGATCGAAAAAGCAAAAGAAATCATTCCTGATCTTATTTTATTAGATGTGATGATGCCTGAAAAAGATGGCATTGAGACTTGTCAGGAATTACGAAAAATAAAAGAACTACAAAAGACACTTATTGTTTTTCTTTCGGCAAGAAGCGAGGAGTTTTCTCAATTAGCCGGATTCCAGGCCGGGGCGAATGATTATATTGTGAAATTGATAAAACCAAAAATTCTTATTTCCAAGGTAAATGCATTATTACAACTGACTTCTCAGGTAGCAGATAATGCTAAACTTATTGAAATAGGAGACCTTGTAATCGATAAAGATAATTTTAGGGTTTCTAAAAGCGGACAGCAGTTTTTGCTCCCTAAAAAGGAATTTGATTTACTTTATCTACTGGCTTCCAATACCGAAAAAGTATTCAAAAGAGAAGAAATTCTGGAGAAAGTATGGGGAAATGATGTTATTGTAGGAGAAAGAACCATCGATGTACACATCAGAAGATTAAGAGAAAAATTAGGAATTAATACGATTCAGACATTAAAAGGAATAGGATATAAACTTATTGTGTAATTTTATTCTTTATATAAAATCAATTTAAAAATAGTGTAAAATTGAAATTTTACAGACTTACCCTCGTTACCTCATGTCTCCTGACTTTGGTAATGTTTCTTTTGGTAATCATTTTCGATTCACTAAAGGATATTTATTATCAGACTCCATTTTTTACAGTAGGGGTGTGCATATGTGTAGTATTGATATTCATCATTAATTGTGTAGTTCTCGAATTACTTTTCAACTATTATGGAAAAAAACAGGTTCGAAGAATTTCCAATCTTCTTCCGGAAGAAATGGTTCAGAAAAATGATGAGAACATTACCATTAAAGAATTAGGAGAAAGATTTTCAGACCTTAACCAGCAGAAAGCTTCTGAGATCGACATGATGAAAGAAATGGAAAGCTATCGTAAAGAATATATAGGAAATGTTTCTCATGAGCTCAAAACGCCTCTGTTTTCCATACAGGGATATGTAGAAACTTTAAGAGAAGGTGGAGTGGATAACTTAAGCATCAGAGATAAATATCTTGAAAGAATAGATATTTCAGTGGAAAGGCTTATTGCAATTGTTACCGATCTGGACCTAATCAACAGGCTGGAAGCAGGAGAGATTAACCTTAATCTCTCTAAATTTGACGTTAATCTTTTAGTCCGTGAGATTTTTGATCTTCTGGATCTTGAAGCGGTAAAGAATAATACTACCTTACAGATTCAGACTTTACATCCTCAGATATTTGTTACCGCTGATAAGCAAAAAATGTCCCAAGTATTTATCAATTTAATTTCCAATGCGATTCATTACGCAAACAGACAGGAAGCTAAAGTGATTGTGAAAACCAGTGTATTAAAAAATAAGGTTCTGGTAGAAGTAATTGATAACGGGATGGGAATAAAACCAGAAATATTGCCGAGAATTTTTGAAAGATTCTATAGAGTAGAGACCAGCAGAAGCAGAAGGGAAGGGGGTTCCGGACTTGGATTGGCTATTGTAAAGCATATTTTGGAAGCACATAATGAAAACATTACCGTAGAAAGTGTATATTTAGAGGGAACAAAATTTAGCTTTATGCTCGAAAAAAGTAAATAATTCCGGCAAAATTTAAGAAAAAAAAATAATTTAAAAAATCATTAAATATTTTTTTGTGAAATGTCATTTATTATATATTTGCAACAGAAATTTATCAAAATAGTAAAGGCAAAAAAGTAATTGAGATATTGATATGGTTTACAAAATCCGTGTAATATTAGACGCAAAAGAAAATATCTTTCGTGACGTTGAAATCAAAGCAAAACAAACGCTGTGGAATCTGCATTTGGGGATTAAAAGTGCATTCAGCCTGCAGGGTGATGAGCTTTCCACTTTTAACTTATTGGAGGAAGATGGAACAATCGCTAAAAGTGTTCCATTAGAAGATATGAGTGATGATGGAGATGGAGAAATCATGTCAGATGTATATATCGATGAAGCATTTGAGAATGCAGGAGATAAAGCTCAGTTTCAGTATGGACTCCTTGATTTATGGGAGTTTTTCTGTGAGTTGATTGAAGTTATAGATGAGAAAAAAGGATTGAATTATCCTATAACGGTATACCGTTTTGGGAATGTTCCTTTAAAGGCTCCAAGTAAGAGTGGAAGCGGAGGTGCATCCAAAGGTAAAAAATCAGCCTTGCCTCTGATGGACGATTTTAATTTTGATGATGATTTTAGCGGAGGCGGGAATTTTGCAGATGAAGATGACAGCTATGATGACGAAGAAGAAGATGACTACAATGATGATCTCTTTGAGGACGAAGAAGATGACGAAGAAGTATAAAATATAAACCCTGAATTTTCAGGGTTTTTTTATGTAAAATATTTTACAATCCTTATTTTTGTCAAAATTTGATGAATGAAACGATTGATACTATTAGCCGTACTTGGACTGGGAATTGTTTCTTGTACGACTCAAAACACAAATAAATCAACTATGGACCTACCAAAAGAGTGGAAGCACACCACTAATATCTATGAAGTAAATGTAAGACAGTATACTCAGGAAGGAACTTTCAAGGCATTTGAAAAAGAAATGCCGCGTCTTAAAATGATGGGAGTGAAAACACTTTGGTTTATGCCGATTACTCCGATTGCCCAGCAAAATAAAAAAGGAAGCCTGGGAAGTCCTTATGCAGCTGCAGATTATACATCCATTAACCCTGAATTTGGAACTTTAGATGATTTCAAGCATATGGTTAATGAAGCCCATAGATTGGGCTTTAAAGTAATTATTGATTGGGTGGCTAACCATACAGGATGGGATCATGTATGGACCAAAACACATCCTGAATTTTATCTTAAAGATCCGGATGGAAAATTCCATATTGCTTCAGGAATGGATGATATTATAGAGCTTGATTATAAAAATCCTGAAATGAGAAAGGCAATGATTGATGCGATGAAATTCTGGGTAAGAGAAACTCATATAGATGGATTCAGATGTGATCTGGCTTCATGGGTGGAGGTTGACTTCTGGGAAGAAGCACGCCCTCAGGTAGAAATACTAAAGCCATTATTCTGGCTGGGAGAATATGATGAGATTGAAAATCCAGAATATGGAAAGGTTTTTGACGCGAGCTATTCATGGAAATGGATGCATGCTTCGGAAGATTATTATAAAAAGAATCTGCCTTTACAGGATCTTAGAGATCTGCTTGTAAAGTATTCCAATATTGGTGATGCTTCTATGAGGGCATGGTTTACAACAAACCATGATGAAAATTCCTGGAATGGAACCGAATATGAGAAATATGGAGTTATCACTAAGCCGATGATTGTTTTCTCTGCAACATGGAATGGTGTTCCTTTATTATATTCAGGACAGGAACTTCCTAATATGAAAAGGCTGGAGTTTTTTGAAAAAGACGTCATTGCCTGGGATGGAAGATATCAGATGGCAGATTTTTATAAAACTTTATTGCATTTAAAATCATCAAATCCGGCTCTGAGAGGAGGGGATACTGCAGTGACTACCTATCTTCTTCAGACTACAGCCGATGATAAGATTTTAGCCTATGTACGAAAAAATGGTAATGATGAGGTTCTGGTCGTATTGAATATGTCTAAAGAACCCGTAAATTTCAGTATCAAGGATGATCATTTATCCGGGACATTCAAAAATGTATTTGACGGTACAAAAAGAGATTTTAATTCAAATAAGGACTTCCAGTTTAAAGTATCAGACTTTGTAGTTTTTGAAAAATAAAAGGAAAACAATATAATGAACAAAACGGGCTTTTGTCCGTTTTTTTATGTAAAATAAATACATTTGTTAGTTATCAATAACCGTAAAATGAATAAAGCAGAAATCCTGAATATCATCAAAGAGAAGATTACCGAAAAAATACGGAGTCTGGAATACCTTATTTCGGAAACAAGAGCATCCAATAATGACACTAAAAGTTCAATGGGAGATAAGTATGAAACAGGAAGGGAAATGCTCCAGCAGGAAATCAATAATCTTCAGAGACAGCTTAATGAAGTACTGAGTCAGCAGGCAGCTGTTCAAAAGCTCAATGCGGAACCTTCCGCTCAGGTTCAAAGTGGAGCGTTGGTAAAAACGGATAAAGGACTGTTTTATGTAGCTGTTTCTGTTGGGGAAATTATATTGAATGGTTATAAAATGATAACGGTTTCCCCCGAGTCTCCATTGGTAAAAGCGATGTTTGGCAAGAAATTGGCAGACACTTTTACAATTAATAATAACCGGCAGGTTATTGAAAATATCTGGTAAATATATTGTATGAAAAAAAGTTTAATATTACTTGCTTTTCTATCGGCAGCTGCTTTTGTTCAGGCACAGGTGAAAGCTTATGTTTCCGGTAAAAATTATAGTTTGCAATCCGTTGATATCACGTTAGGAAACCTGATAGTCAATATCAGTGAAGATGGTAAAATTACCAGGTTTTATGCTGATGATCTCAATGGGAATGTTGATTATTATGATGATGAGAATTTTGATGCCTACCGATATGGAAAACTAAAGAATATAGGTAATATCAGCATCGAGTATTGGGATACACCGGATAAAACTGATCCTAAATATGGCAAAATAAAAAGCATTGGAAATGTTGGGGTTTCCTATTGGGATCAGGGAGCTTTTGACAAAGAAAAATCAGGGAAAGTAAAAAAAATTGGAAATGTCTCCATAGATTATTGGGGAAATGATATAATAGACAATTCCCGGTATGGAAAAATGAAAATCATAGATGGTATTTCTATAGATTATGGGGTAAAAGAAGTGATCAACCAAAGCCGATATGGAAAACTCATCCAATTTGGTCCTGTAAAAATAGACTATTGGAGTGATGATACTTTTAAAGACAAAAGAAAATATGGAAAGTTGAAATCCGTTACCGGAAATTCTAAAGATATTATGGTTGTTTTTCTTTGATCATTAAATGCTTTTTCTGTCAATATAACTTTGAAGAGCTTCTTTATATTGAGGTGCTATACTAATTTGCTGTTCTCCGATTACAATATGGTTCCTTTCAATAGCTTCAATTTTATCTAAAGAAATAATATAAGAGCGGTGTACCCTCATAAACTGTTCAGAAGAAAGTTCTTCTTCCAGTTTTTTCAGACTCATTAAAGTAAGAATAGGTTTCGGATTCGAAGAGGTAAAAATCTTTACATAATCCTTTAATCCTTCAATGTATAAGATCTCTGAAAAATTAATTTTGACCTGACGATACTCAGATTTGACAAATATAAAATCTGATTTTTTTTGATCTTGAACAAAGGAGGCTGGTGATTGCTGTTGCCCTTCAAACCAAGCTTTCGCTTTGTTGGCAGCTGCTAAAAATTCACTGTAATCGAATGGTTTCAGTAAATAATCCAAAGCATTTACTTTGTATCCGTCAATAGCATATTGTTCAAATGCTGTAGTGAAAATGATCTTGGTTTCGGGAGGCAACATTTTGGAAAATTCCAGTCCTGAAAGATCAGGCATCTGGATGTCTAGAAAAAACAGGTCAATGTCTTTCACTTCTTCCAGTACCTGCATAGCCTGAATAGCACTGTTACATTTAGCCTTCAGCTCAAGGAACGGGGTCTTTTGAATATAACTTTCTATAAGATTAAGAGCCAATGGTTCATCATCGGCAATAAGGCAATTTATTCTTTTCATCGGATAAAAAGATAAATTTAATCAATTTTTAGCTTAATTTCTGCTATGTAAATATTGTTATTTAAATAATTGTTATATTCATGACTTTCAGGATATAAAAGACTGAGTCTTTTTTTCAGATTGTCCACTCCGATTCCGGAACCGCTTCTGTCAGTATCATCTTTTGGGAAATTAGAATTAGAGGCGATAAACAGTATTTCGCCCTCCTGAATATTGATCTTAAAGAAAATATCAGAAGGCTCAGTTGCAGATACTCCATGTTTAAAGGCATTTTCCACTATTGATATGAAGAGCAGGGGAATTACTTTCACATCAGGAATATGAGAAGGAAAATCAGTAATCACCTTTGTATTGTCATTTAGACGAAGAGACATCAGCTCAATATATTTATTCAGAAAATCGATTTCATCGGCTAAACTTACTTTCTCCATTTCGGATTTATATAATAAATGCCGCATTAATTTACTCAGATTGTGAATGCTTGTTTTAGCCTTATCAGGAGAAATATCAACGAGGGAATAAATATTGTTTAAAGCATTAAAGAAAAAATGAGGCTGTAACTGAAATTTAAGATGCTGGAGCTCTGATTTTAATTTAATATTATCTGCTTCTCTTTTCATTTCTTCAACATCACGGATTCTCTTTCCTGATTTTACAGCGATTGAAAATGCTACAGGAATGAGATAAATAAGGAAATCGAGGTAATATCTGAAAGCTGCAGGGGGAGGACCAAAATCTTTTTTTCCTGAATTGGCTGCATTGACCATTCTTTCCGGTTTCATCAGATCCATAAATTCATTTTTAAGATAAGTAACTATTAAAAGCAGAAGAAGATTGGCTGCAAAAAATAATATTTTCTTATTTCTTTCCCTGGAGAATAGCCATTTAACGAAAATAAAATAGTTGACATAAAAAATAATGGCAATAAATATCAGCTGTAGCCAGAAATGAGAAAATATTTCCATCCAGTTTCTTTCCGTACCGATAGTAAAGGTAGCGGGAAGAAAGAACAATACCATCCATATAAGCATATGGATGCTGAGTTCTAATCTATTATTTTGATTTTGATTCATTTCGGTTATGAGTTTTAAAAATACAAATAATTATATTTTAAACTTCTGTAAATATTGAAACCTTTTCAGAGAATGGATTCTTTTTCTCCAGAAGTTCCAGAATGTTTTCGCTATTCTCTTTTTCCAGTCCATGAATTTTTTATTCATATCGTAAGGCATTAATAGGGTCTGACTGTGCTGCTTTTCTTGCAGGATACCATCCGAAAAATACTCCGGTAATTGTACATACTGTAAATGATATCACGATAGAAGACATGGTTACCGTTACCGGCCAGCCCGCAAATTGTGAAATTCCTAATGTGGCAAGCAATCCTATAATAACTCCTAAAATACCACCGGTAATACTGATCAATACAGACTCTATCAAAAACTGAAACAGGATATCCGAATCTTTGGCACCAATCGCCATTCTCAATCCGATTTCTCTGGTTCTTTCTTTCACGGAAACATACATGATGTTCATAATTCCTATTCCTCCTACTACTAATGAAATACTGGCAATAGCAACTAATAAAACCGTAAGCATTTCACTTGTAGAACTGAAAGTGGAAATAAGCTCCTGCTGGGAAGATACATTGAAATTATCATCCTCACCATCTTTGATATTATGCTGTTTCTGCATAATGGTGGTGATTTCCTCTACTGCTTCTTCGGATTTTTCCTCACTAAGAGAAGAAGTAACAATAGACTGTAAATAATTCTGAGCTAAGATTCTTTTCTGTACAGCTGTATAAGGTGCTATGATAATATCATCCTGATCCTGTCCGAAAGTATTTTCTCCTTTTTCTTTTAAAACACCGATTACTTTAAACGGAATATTTTTAAAACGGATCATTTTTCCTATAGGGTCTTCATTCGGGAATAAGTTCTCCTGAACTGTTTTTCCGATTACGGCAACTTTTCCGAATGATTCAATATCATCTTCTGTAAACATGGCTCCGAATTCCACTCCCCAGTCACGGATGGATAGATATTCAGGAGAAGCTCCGTAGATGGTAGTGGGCCAGTTATTTGATCCTGCTATACTTTGTCCGCTTCCGTTTACTAAGGGTGAGATATCTTTTATCTGGTGGGCCTGGGATTTCAATGCTTTATAGTCATCCAGAGTTAAGGTTTGCATAGAGGTAGGGTCGGATCTTACACCACCCATCATTCCTGCACCGGGACGGATAGTAATAAGATTGGCCCCCATACTTGATATGTTTTTCTTAATACTTTCTTTCGAACCTTCTCCAATAGCTAACATCGCAATAACAGATGCTACTCCGATAATAATTCCTAACATGGTAAGAACTGCTCTCATTTTATTGAGGAGAATGGCTTTCCAGGCTATCTTTAATAAATTTGTGAAATTCATACTACTTGTTTTTAGATATCGAAAAACCTTGACAAACCCAATTAATTGGTTACAAGATTATCTAACGGACAGGTTTGTCTCGGTTTTTCTATCATGAAAAGAATATAATGTTATTCTGCTTTGGGCAATTTTGCCAATTCTTCAGGGGCATATAATCGGTCGTTGACCATCCTGTCTTCTGTAATTTTACCATCACGTAATATCACTGTTCTCTTACTGAACCTGGCGATATCATCTTCATGGGTTACAAATCCGATTGTGATTCCCTGATCATTCAGCTCCTGAAATAAATTCATCACTTCATATGAGGTCCGGGTATCTAAGTTTCCCGTAGCTTCATCGGCTAATAAAATAATAGGATGATTAACTAATGACCTTGCAATGGCCACCCTTTGTTGCTGTCCCCCGGAAAGCTGGCTAGGAATATGGTCCATTCTGCTTTCCAATCCTACTTGTTTTAAAGCTTTTACAGCTCGCTCTCTTCTTTCCTCTGCTGATACTTTAGGATTATATAGAAGAGGGAGTTCTACATTTTCTAAAGCACTTGTCCTAGCCAGTAAATTATAAGACTGAAATATAAATCCTATTTTGGTATTCCTTATTTCCGCCAGTTGATTTTTAGTAAGATCCTTAACCGAAACTCCGTCTAATTCATAAGTTCCGGAAGAAGGCTTATCAAGACATCCTAAGATATTAAGGAATGTTGATTTTCCGGATCCACTGGTTCCCATGATGGTCACAAACTCTCCTTCGTTGATGGTAAGGTCGATCCCTTTTAGAGCATGTACTACTTCATCTCCCATGCTGAAATCACGTTTGAGATCTTCTATTTTAATAATGGGCTTCATATCTTTTTAGATTTCAGGTTAAACATTCGGTCAATTTTTTAATTTCCCGGAGGCGGAGCAGAGCCTGACGGTTTACTATTTGTTTTTTTATTGCTTCCCGGACGTTTCGGCATAAACGGACTTTCTCCACTTTGTGAATCACTTTTGGCTACCTGCTGCTCTACTGCATCCATGGAGGTGATGATAAGGTCTGTATTGGCAAGACCCTTAACAACCTGTACGTTTACTCCATCATTGCTTCCGATTGTAATCAGTTTCTGTGAGATCGTATTGTTACTGTTTTTAATCCAGATATATTTTTCTTTATTTTTCCCGACCTTAGTTTCAGGAACTGCTGTCTGAATATTATTTTGATTATAATATTGCTGTATCGTTTCTGTTTCAGGGTTAAAGCTTAAAGCTGATGCCGGAATTGTATTAATATTTTTTAATTCCTGGGTGTAGATTGTTATGGTTGCGGTAAGTCCAGGTTTTAATTTCTGTTCGGGATTATCAGCATCTACAATTACCGTATAAGTAACCACATTCGATTCCGTAGTTGCAGCAAGTCTTACCTGTCTAACTTTTCCACTGAATTCTTCCTGAGGATATGCATCTACTGTAAAGCTTACTCTTTGTCCTACTTCTACGCCACCTATATCGGCTTCATCTACATTGGCTTCTACCTGCATTTTTGTAATGTCTTTAGCAATGGTGAATAAAGTAGGTGTTGTCATACTTGCTGCTACCGTTTGTCCTTCTTCCACTTCCTTACTGAGGATAATTCCATCAATAGGAGCATAAATGTTGGCATATCCGAGATTGGTTTTTGCCTGAGCCAAAGCTGTTTTTCTCTGGCTTAATGTCTGTTGTGCATTTTTTACCTGATAGGCTGCCTGTTCATAATCTGCTTTGCTGATTACTCCGGCTTTATACATATTGCTTTGTCGGGTATAGTTTTGTTGGTAGTAGTTAAGCTCATTAGCGGCGGCACTGTATTGTGACGATGCATTATTTACAGATTCCTGCAGGTTTGTTTTATCAAGCTCTGCAAGTAATTGCCCTTTGCTTACCTGGGAATTATAGTCTACATATATCTTGTTAACAAGTCCTGAAACCTGGGTACCTACATCAATCTGGTCTACAGGTTCCACCGTTCCCGTTGCAGTGACAGAAGTTGTAACATCAGAAGTTGACATTTTTGTAGTCTGTATCTGCACCGAAGCTTCTTTCTCTTTTCCGAAAAACTGATAACCAAAGAAGATGGCAATCACGGCAATCAGTGCAATAATGGAGTTTTTAAAATACTTTTTATATGTTGGATTCATAATAATAGATTTAATTGGAGGTTAAAGTTTTTCCCTGATAAAAGTTTAAAAGCTGATTATATAGTACAGCCATATATTTGGATTGGAGATAAGTTTGCTCATTGCTTAAATAAGTGTTTCTGCTTACAGCCAGCTCAGTAGTGGTTAAACCTCCAAACTCAAATTTTTTATTGGCTAATTCATACGCCAGTTTAGCATTGTCACGTGCTACCTTTGAAGCTTCCTGCTGGGCCTGGTTGGCGATTGCATTCTGCCATGCAGTTTCTATACTGGAATAAAGTGTTTTTTCAGCACTTGTCTTATCAAGTTTATTCTGTTCAATATCGATCTGTGCTAGTTTTACATTCGTATCATTCTGTTTTTTAGAAAAAATAGGAATAGTGACAGATAGTCCCACAGACTTATTGAAGTTACTTTTCATCTGCTCCCAGAATCCAAAATCTCTGGTGCTGCTATATCCGGTATTCAGTCCGGCATTCAATGATACAGAAGGAAGGTATCCTGCTTTTGCAATCTCAAGGTCTTTATTCAGAATCGTATTCTGCATATCGTAGAGTTTCACATCAGGTAAACTTTCTGCTGCAGCTGCATATACTTCCTGTTTGTCAGGGATAATATCCAAGGCATCATTTAATGTTATCTTTTCAATCTGAAAATTTACAGCAGGATCCAGCTCCAATAATTGTTTTAATTTTAAAACCTGCTGATTATATAAATTTTGGCTATTAACGACATTGTATTGATTTTGTGCATGCTGTGTTTCTACATCGGCAAGCTCCAATTTTGCAATAGCACCATTTTTGTATTTAATTTGGGTAAGCTTTAGTTCTTCAGTAGAAGAATTTACAGTGAATTCCGCAATTTTGATTCCTTCGTAATAATAAAGAGCCTGAAGATAGGATTCCAGAACACTTAGCACAATACTGTTCTCAGCTTGTTTCTGGTATAAAGAAGACTGGTCTACAAGCATCTTGTTTTTTTCAATCTGAAGATTCAATTTATTCCCTTGATATAAAACAACACTACTCGATACTCCATAACTGTTTGAGAATATGGTTTCATTCACAAAGTCACTGGTAATAGGGTCAATACTGGACCCGTTGGTAAGTCCTAAAGAAGCTGAGGTAGATAAGCTTGGAAGTTTGTTGTTCTTTTGCTGCTGATAATTCAGTTCCGCGCTGTTCTTGTCTAAAACTGTCTTTTTAACGGTAATGTTATTAGTTACGGCATAATCAAGGCAATCCTGTAACGTCCATACTTTTTGAGCCTGTGTCATAGTTCCCCAAAAAAACGCTATTAAAATTAATTTTTTCATATACCTTGTTCTTATTTACAGGACAAAGTTGGGATAACCTCCAGTTAAATTCAATTCTAATAGACATTGGATATAATTCTCTCGACGAACATCTGTTTTTTTTCGATGAACATTTTTTAAGGTACGTTAATTAAGCATTAAACTTATGAAATGCATAGAGTTTAGCACTGTTTTTGATGCTTAATTTAACATAATAATAATTTTAAAGATCATAGTTTATGGGAATTTTAAACAACAAAGTTGCCTTGGTAACAGGTGCCGGTTCAGGAATTGGATTGGCCATTGCAGAAACTTATGCTAAAGAAGGTGCGAAAGTTATCGTATCAGATATTAATGAAGAACATGGTAAACAGACCGTAGAAAAAATTAAATCAGCAGGAGGTGAGGCTTCATTCGTGAAGGCGGATACTTCCAATGCAGCAGAGGTGGAAGCATTAGTTAAGGCAACCGTTGAAATATATGGAAGACTGGATATTGCATGTAACAATGCAGGAATTGGTGGAGAAACAGCTTTAACAGGTGATTATGGGCTGGATAGCTGGAGAAAAGTTTTAAGCATCAATTTAGACGGAGTATTTTATGGATGTAAGTATGAATTGAGCCAGATGGAGAAAAACGGTGGAGGAGTTATTGTGAATATAGCTTCTATCCATGGTACTGTGGCAGCACCTCTTTCCTCTGCTTATACTGCAGCCAAACATGCCGTTGTAGGCTTAACCAAAAATATTGGAGCAGAATACGGACAAAAAAATATACGCTGTAACTCCGTAGGACCTGGTTATATTTCAACTCCACTTCTTGAGAATATGGATAGTAATGCAAAAGCCGCTTTAGTGGGTAAACACCCGATCGGCAGATTGGGAACTGCTCAGGAAGTTGCAGAACTGGTATTATTTTTAAGCTCTGAAAAATCTTCATTCATGACAGGTGGCTATTACCTTATAGATGGAGGATATACGGCAGTATAACAAGTTTTTTAACTTGATTTCAATAGAAGGCACTTATGAAAATGAGTGCTTTTTTTATGATGTATGATAATAGGTTTTCATTTTGTTTTTTCTAAATTTGGAACATAAAATGAGTTTTTGAAATGCAGAACTATTTGGAACTTTTACAGCATATATTAGATAACGGAACAGATAAAACGGACAGAACGGGAACCGGAACAAGAAGTGTTTTCGGATATCAACTGCGGTATGACCTGTCAAAAGGTTTCCCTCTGGTAACCACTAAAAAAGTTCATTTAAAATCTATTATTTATGAACTGCTTTGGTTCTTAAAAGGAGATACGAATATCAAATATCTGAATGATCATGGTGTAAGTATCTGGGACGAATGGGCGGATGAAAATGGAGATTTGGGCCCCGTTTACGGAGCTCAGTGGAGAAGTTGGAAAGGAGCGGACAATAAAGTGGTAGATCAGATATCGGAAGTGATAGATCAGATCAAAAAGAATCCTGATTCCAGACGGCTGATCGTTTCTGCATGGAATGTAGCGGAAATTCCTAATATGGCTTTAGCACCTTGTCATGCTCTGTTTCAGTTTTATGTAGCTGGTGGTAAATTATCTTTACAGCTCTATCAGCGTAGTGCTGACGTATTTCTTGGAGTTCCTTTTAATATTGCCAGTTACGCTCTGCTGCTGATGATGGTAGCGCAGGTTTGTGATCTTGAAGTAGGGGATTATGTACATAGCTTTGGAGATGTTCATATTTATAATAATCATTTTGAACAGGTGAATAAACAGCTTTCAAGAGATCCGAAACCTTTGCCTACCATGAAATTAAATCCGGAGATTAAGGATATCTTCGATTTCAATTTTGAAGACTTTGTATTAGAAAATTATGATCCGCATCCTGGTATAAAAGCTCCGGTTGCTGTCTAAACAAAATAAGAATAAAAAGTGAGGCTCAATGCTTCACTTTTTTGTAACATTTACAGTATTTTATCAACTTATAGATTAAAATCTGTTTATGGTTAGGAAGTTTTATTTATTAGCTGCATTAACTGTTTCATCAGCAGCTTTTTCTCAAAACGGGATAAGGGAAAAATTAGGTAGTTACTTAGATTCCTTATTTGTACATCATAAAGTGATGGGAAGTTTTGCTTTTGCGGATAATAATCAACCTTCTTTTCTTAAAGTAACAGGCTTTTCTGATGTGGAAAAACAGCAGAAGGCCAATATGAATACACAGTATCGTATTGGTTCTATTTCCAAAACTTTTACCGCGGTGCTCATGATGAAAGCTGTTGAAGAAAATAAAATATCTCTTGACAAAAAGCTTTCCGGATTTTATCCTGAAATTCCCAATGCCGAAAAAATTACAATCGAGAATCTGCTGCAGCACAGAACGGGGATTCACAATTTAACCAATGAAGCCGAATATTGGCAGTATCATACCCAGCCTCAGACAGAGGATAATTTAATTTCCATTATTAAAAAATATAAAAGTGATTTTGAGCCCGGTTCAAAATATGAATACAGCAATTCCAATTATATTTTATTAGGTTTTATCCTTGAGAAAATTTACAAAAAATCTTATGCAGAGCTAATTAAGGATAAAATTTCAAAACCATTAAAATTAACATTAACAGAAGTAGGAGGAAAAATAGATCCATCGAAGAACCAGGCTCAATCCTATAAGTTTACCAATGGGAAATATGAAGTTTCTTCAGAAACTGATATGAGTATTCCTATTGGGGCCGGAAATATTATTTCCACACCTACAGAACTTTTACAGTTTATTCTCGGTCTGGAACAAGGGAAGCTTATTAAAAAAGAAAGCCTGAACAAAATGAAATCATTTACTGATAATTATGGCTATGGATTGGTAAAAGTTCCTTTTGATAAGTATTGGGGGTTCGGTCATACAGGTGGAATAGACAATTTCAGATCAGTACTGTTTTATTTTCCTGAATTAAAAACAGCCATAAACTTTACCACTAACCAAGCGGATATGGATCCGAATGAAATATCGATTAAAATGCTGGAAACAGCTACAGGGAGAGGGTTCGAAATGCCTTCTTTTAAATCTATTGAAATTCCGGAAGCTGAACTTCAAAAATTTACAGGAATATATTCTTCACAGGATATCCCTTTAAAAATTAATATCTATATCAAGGATAAAAAACTGATGGCCCAGGCAACGGGTCAGGGTGAATTTCCTTTGGAGGCAATTTCTGATACCAGCTTTAAGTTTGACGCAGCAGGAATAGTCATTGATTTTTATCCGGTGAAAAAACAGTTTGTAATTATTCAGGGTGGAACAAAAAATACTTTCACTAAAGAATAGAATATGAAATATTTAAAAGTAATTACCGAAAAAAATGCAGATGTAGAAGCATTGAAAAATGCTATTCTTCAACTGAAGGGAGTAGATTCAATAGAGATTGTTGATGAAGAAAACCCTGAAAGTGAGCTGAAAAAAGCCTTTGCGAAAACGAAAGAACAACTTAAAAAAGGGGATTATGAAACCCTGGTTAATGATATTTTTGATATATTGACAAAAAATAATTCTAAAAAATAAATTGAAATAAATAATATTTAAAGATGAAAAAGGCTATTTTATCTATTGCCATACTCGGAATGATATTTTCCGGAAATGTATGGGCACAAACGGATACCTCAGGAAGAGAAAAAATATACAGGGCAACCCATACCAAAGTAACGGAGCTTAAACATACCAAGCTTAAAGTTAATTTTGATTATGGAAAAGAGCAGATGAACGGAGAAGAATGGTTAACAGCATCTCCTTATTTCTATCCTACCAATGAGCTGACTCTTGATGCTAAAGGAATGCTTATCCATGAAGTAGCTTTAGATAATAATGGTAAAACTTCTCCTTTAAAATATGATTATAAGGATGATGTTTTAAAAATTACTTTGGACAAAACATATCAGAGAAACCAGGATTATACGGTTTATATTAAATATACTTCCCGTCCGAATGAGGTAAAACAGGAAGGAAGTGCAGCAATTAATGATGCCAGAGGTTTATACTTCATTAATGCACAGGGGAAAGATCCTGATAAGCCGACTCAGATCTGGACTCAGGGAGAAACAGAATCTTCTTCAGCATGGTTCCCGACTATTGACAAACCTAATCAGAAAACTACCCAGGAAATCTATATGACGGTTCCTGATAAATATGTGACGCTTTCCAATGGAGTTTTAAAAGAATCTAAAAAAGAATCCGGCGGATTGAGAACAGATCACTGGGTAATGGATAAGAGACATTCTCCATATCTTTTCTTTATGGGAGTGGGAGAATATGCTATCGTAAAAGATAAATGGAAAAATGTTCCGGTTGATTATTATATCGAAAAGGAATATGAGCCATATGCCAAGCAGATCTATGGAAACACTCCTGAAATGATCGATTTCTTTTCCAAAAAACTGGGGTATGATTATCCATGGGTAAAATATGCACAGATTTCAGGAAGAGATTATGTAAGCGGAGCTATGGAAAATACTACGGCAACTCTACATGGAAGCGCTGTTCTTCAAAAGCCCGGACAATTGATCGATGAAAATAAATGGGAAGATGTTATAGCTCACGAACTTTTCCACCATTGGTTTGGAGACCTGGTAACGGCGGAAAGCTGGAGCAATCTTACCGTGAATGAATCTTTTGCCAATTATTCCGAATATCTTTGGAATGAACATAAATACGGAAAAGATCAGGCTGACTATCATTTAATGTCAGATGTTAATATGTATATTCACAATCCAGGAGATTTTAATAAAGACCTTGTAAGATTTGATTATAAATCCCGTGAAGATGTTTTCGACCTTGTAACTTACCAGAAAGGAGGAGGAATTCTTCATATGTTAAGGAATTACCTGGGAGATGATGCGTTCTTTGCAGGAATGAATGATTATCTTAAAACTAATGAGTATCAAAATGCTGAGGCACACCAATTGAGACTTTCATTTGAAAAAGTATCAGGGAAAGATCTGAACTGGTTCTTTAATCAATGGTATTATGGAAGCGGAAATCCGAAAATTAATTATACCTATACCTTTGAGCCCGTTAAAAAACAGGTTGCAGTAACGGTTAACCAAAGTCAGGAGCTTCCTTTTCAATTTCCACTGGCTATTGATGTATATGATAACGGAAAACCGAAAAGATATAATGTATGGGTAAATGCAACTGCTAAGAATACATTTAACTTTGATACATCCAAAAACCCGGACCTTGTCAATATCAATGCAGATGGGGTTTTACTGGCTGAAATTACAGACACCAAAACTCCCGAACAATATCTGACACAGTTTACGAATTCAAAAGAATTCAAAAGCAGATATAATGCTTTGAATGGAATCAAGGACCAGGTAGGAAAAAATGCTTCTGCAACAAAATTGTTGTCTGCTGCATTAAAAGATCCATTCTTCAGAGTGAGAATGAAAGCACTGGAATTGATGGATTTATCTAATGGAGACCAGGCAAAAGCCTTAGCTGCTGATGTAGAAAAATTAGCTAACAATGATCCTAAAACTTTGGTGCAGGCTTCTGCTATTGCAGCACTGGCTAAAACCAAAGATAAAAAATACCTTCCTATCTTTGAAAAAGGATTGAATGCAGTTTCCAATTCTGTAAGAGGAAATTCACTGGGAGCTATTTCTATGATTGATCCTTCCAGAATAAGTGCTTTGGCAGATAAAATAGATCTGGAAAATGCTTCTGAAGATTTACTGACTCAGATGTTGCCTATAGTCGTTAAAAATAAAGTGACTTCCCAAATGGCTAATATTGCACCGATTGCAGCATTTTATCCCTTTGTGAAATTCCAGGACCCTGAATTAGGTAAATCTGCTGAAGAAGGATTCAACTGGATCATGACTTCTGATAATTTAAAAGCGACGGAAAGCATTACCAAAATACTAGGAGAGGCTAAAAGTCAGATAGAAGAAAATCCTCAAGCTAAGATGATGATTCACCAGATGCTGAAAGACGGATTGAGTAAGAAAATGGATTTACTGAAACAAAATCCTCAAAAAGCAGCAAGTATCAATCCACAGATCGATGCACTAAATAAAGCTATTGAGAGTTATAAATAAAAAAAAATTCAGTTATAAAAAAACAG
>NZ_JALAHD010000235.1 GCF_022712095.1 Chryseobacterium sp.
ATAGAGAATTTTCTAAAGGAACGTGGAAACGGTATGAAACATCATTACGACATACTCAGGCATTTTTGAAATGGAAATTTAATCTCAGTGATATTGATGTCCGTCATATTAATCCCGGATTCATTGCAGATTACGAGTTTTACCTACGTACTGTTAGAAACTGCTCCAATAATTCTGCTGTAAAATACATTAGAAATTTTCAAAAAATAATCAATATTTGTCTCAACAATGAATGGATTAGCAAAAATCCCTTTATAGGTTATAAATCTAAAATAGAAAGCGTAGATGTCAGATTCTTAACTGATATGCAGCTACAAAAAATCCGTGAGAAGAATTTTAATTCTGAAAGATTAAGAATAGTCCGTGATATTTTCGTATTCTGCTGTTATACCGGTTTAGCCTATATTGATGCCAAGAATCTTACACGAGATAAAGTAACAACGGGAATTGATACAGGTTTATGGATAAAAACTAAAAGAGTTAAAACAAAGATCGAAGCCAGTATACCCCTGCTACCAGAAGCACAGAAAATTTTAAGAAGATATGAAAATCATCCGAAATGTGTAAATGAAAATATAGCTTTACCAGTACTAAGCAATCAAAAGATGAATGGGTATTTAAAAGAGATTGGAGACTTATGTGAAATTGATTTTGATATTACTTTTCACACGGCAAGACATACGTTTGCTACTACAGTTACTCTCAATAATGGTGTCCCTTTAGAGACCGTAAGCAAGATGCTTGGACATGCTAACATTAGAATGACCCAGCATTACGCTAAAATACAAGATAAAAAAATTGGTGAGGATATGCTGGTATTAAAAAAAATATTGATAAAAGAAAAAAAGGGTAGTGTCTCACTAACTGTGTAAGTTAAAAAGTTAGGCTTGGATTTTCATAATCTGAGTCTTTTTTTTATTTTAAACGGTGTTTATCGTTTTTATTTTTCAATGTGTTTCCTTTAGCTCATCACAAATACACAAGGGACATTACTTGTATAAACGCAGCTTTATCAGACTAATATTAAGCTGATAACAATTCCATTCAAATTAATGAACGATGAGTTATATCGATGGATGTCTAAAATGCAATGGTAATAACAGAATAATTATCTTGTGCCTCTTTGAGAAATTGGCTTTCTAGTTCTTGTAAGCCATTTCCTTTCTTAATATATTCAAGTATCTGTTCGACAGAAATAGTATTATGCACCCCATCTGAACAAATAATAAAAATGTCATCTTCTGAAAACCTGATGGACTGATATCCAATACTAGATTCAGAAGGTTTTCCTGATATAGATCTAGTTACGATATGTTTATATCGCTCTAAAGATTTCTCTTCTTTTATGCTGTCGGATTCTACTAGGCTATTTATTAGTGTATGACTCTTGGTCTGAAACAAAACTTTATCCCTATTTACTAGGTAAACCATTACGTCTCCAACCCAAAAAATATGGGAGATATTTTTATTTATAATAATACCGCCTGTCGTTGCACCAGATTTAATATTATTTTTGATATTGAATTGTTTGATTGCCAAATTGGCTTTTTGAACAGCTTGCTGTATATTTTGTTCATTGATGTTCTCAGCATAATTGAGGAATGTAAAGATGTTCTCAGAAACAATCTTTGCGGCTTCATCTCCTCTATCATAACCACCCATACCGTCAGCAATAAGAAAAAAAGAAGCACCAGACTCTAACCTGTCAATGCAGATAAAATCTTGATTACTTTCTCTTTTCCCTGTTCCTGTTATCTGTTGCATTTTCATTAGTTTCCTGTGGCCTTTTTTGTTGCTCCTCCGTGATTAGTAACTCTTGGTCTTGTACTTATTTTTACCGGCTTTGTTGTTATACTTTGTTCAGATGCTTTGGAAGCCCATAGGAAGCCTTCACCAGGCTTCAAGACACTCATATCAGCAGAAGTCAAACTATTCAATTGAGTCAAGGATTTTTGAATATGCTTTAACCATTGTGGAGAGTTAAACTTATGGAGTAATACAATACTGCTTAATTCAATGATTTCATTTGGTAAGCTTGGTGGATCTTGACTAGCAATCATGATACTGACTCCTTTGTGCCTCATTTCTCGAATTGCTGTAACTATATTATTAGTCAAGTCCTTATTGTCCATGTATTTATGAGCTTCGTCAAAAACAATGAACTTGTTAAAATGCTTGTCATTAAAAGTTTTTACCCCTGAAAAAATATTAAGCATAATCACAAATAACCCTAACGCTTCGTCCTTAACAATAAACTCATCTCGTAAATCTACAATGACTAATCTCCCCGGTTTCAAAACTCCTTTAAGAAAGAAACTATCATCAATATATTCTTGGGCAAAACTAAGTTTCTGCCTAGCTAAAGATTTTTGAGTGTTTGAAAGTAGTTCAGATGTCTCCACACTTTCTCTTAGCCCTTCCAACGTAATATTTCGGCGTTGTTCTTTCATCATAAATTTCAATTGCTTAATATATGATGAGTCATTTCCAACAGCACCTAATAAAAACATCCAGTCCTGAACATTCAGTTCTTTAGAGTTAAAGGCTATAGGTTTGACTTGTATAGATGGAAATTCTTCTCTACGCTCATCAACTTTATCCGAAGGAGTTAATATTATGACATCTTCAATAGCATCTGGTTCAGCACCATATAACTCCTTTAATTTTTCTAACTCAGTAAGATTGGTATTGGCGTTAATCATCGAGGTAAATTCCGGTTCATAGTCCATACTTTCACTGTAATGGAATATTACCCCTGCCAAAGGAGCAGGAAGTTTATTGATATTTGAAAATTGTTTCAATACCATTTCGCTAATCGTACCGATAGTATAACTTTTTCCACCACCTTGTACACCGAATAAACTTATAGTATTGGTTTCAGACAAATCAATTGCAATTTTTTTATTGTGTATTGACGTACCGATAATGCCAAATTGGTTAGAAATACTATTCTTCCCTACAATAATATCAAATTCTGGAATGGTATGAGTTTCTCCATTATTTTCAGGTACAGTTTGATGATTACTATATTCCTCTTCTTTGGATTCTGCTACTTCAGTATTTTTAAGTTGTTCGCTAACATACGCTTCAACTAAAATTGTCGTTTCCTTTTCATGTAAATCTTGAATTTCACTCGTCAAATCTTCTTCTTCCTCATTATAAGATGGTTTAAGCTTTGACTTAAACTTTTGTATAAACGGTTTTAATTTGTTATTTGATTCAAAAGCAGAAACCAATTCTTTATTAAGCTCTGTATCTTCCAATCTTTTGGTATTCAGATCAGAATTTGGATCTAAGATATCCCTGATTAATTTATGTCCAAAAGTAAAAATGGTCGTCTTATCATCAAAGTTTTGCTTCTGATGCTTTTGTTCAAAAGAAAAATCAAAAATAAATCCTAATCGTATAAATTTAAACTCAAACCCATTATTGAGAGTTTGAATAAAATCTATATAGCTATTGTAAGCATTTTCAGATAAGTAATTATATCTGTACGCTCGTTCGATATAGAAACTGAATAATGATTTTAATTCCTTGTTTTTGATTTCTCGATCTAAACGATCATTGCTTTTATAGTCGTTAGGATCAAAATGATGTTTGATGGCAACAATTGTATTATCAATTTGCTCAATCATTCTCGTCTTTAATTCATCTCGTTCTGCTGTTCCTAAAGAACTTCTACATTTTATTTCTAAAACAGCTATTTTTATTTCTCTTTTCTCCTTGTTTATCGTAATAAACAAATTGTCTGCCCGACTTTTAGAGTTTGTATTTAGGTTCTCGAAAAGATTTTGATGCAAATCTATCGGAATAAGAAATGCATTCTCCAACAAACCTTTTTTCTCCAAAACTCTTTTAGAAAAAGCAGTACCTATAGCTTCAAAAGCTTTGTTTTTTGAAGAGTTTAGTTGTAATACCAAAGAACTACTGATTGCTCTTAAATCTTCAAGAATAGTTTGGATTTTACTTCGGCTTTCAGCACTTTCGATATTTAATCCAAAAGATTCAAAATGAGGACTTAATAATCCTATTATCTCACTTGAAGGCTTAGTGGTAAGATAAGAGGAAATACCCGACACTTCTTCGCCAGGAACATAGTCTAATAGAAATGGAATTTTCCCATTTTCAGAAGGCTGATCAAAAACTTGAGGACCTAAGTTTTTATCAAATGTAATTACCCAATCCGAATATTCGTGTAAATGTGCTAATAACACTTGATCTCTGTTCGTCAAACTTAACTGCGTAGCTGGAACAGCCTCTGTAGCATGGAAAGCCAAAGAACCTGAAGTAAAAATCTGATACGAATTGTAAAGTTTATTAATCAGATTTTCTTTTGTATTTTCAATTTTGACATAATTATTCCAAGTTATTTTTTCAGGCTCCTGAATGATTTCAACATCAGTTGCTGGGTCAATAATTAAGCTGTTCAGATAAGCAGATTTATAGAATCTGTACGGTTTGTATAAAGTGATTTTTGTTGCAAATGGATTGACTAAAAAACTAATATGAGCATTATAAATCTCTGGATTTTGCACAAAATCATTGATATTGTTAATAGAAAATCTCAATTTAGGAAATAATCTATTTTTAGAAGGTTGAGAAAACACTTCTGCTTCTTCACTAATATTTGTTTCAGGATTAAGTAAAGCTTTTAAAGCCAACCCGTGTTCAATCAATGATTCTTGTCCTACAAAAATTCGAATTTCAAATTTGGTATTGCAGTATTCAGGATGCTTACTTACATCTACAAATGCTTCTGAAAACACCTCAGCATCACCAACATTAAATAAATTGATGATCAGTGTATCTGTATATGGATGTTGTATTAAAAAATTCTTTAGATGTTTAATTATTAATATTTTACTAACATCATTATGAACGATATTTCCAGAATCAATATTAAATAAATGTTTAAAATAGTGTTTTAATTGATGTGAGATAGGAACAAGCGAATCATTTGGATTGGGCGTAAATACATTAATATAAATTCCCCAGCCGAAACTTAATTCTCCAAGATATTCATAGTTTATTAATTGACTGGGATCAACTAATACCAATGGATTGTTGCTGGGAATCAATTCTCCTAAAAATAGGTTTTCCAAAGATTGCCATTCCTTGATATGGTCATTATATTGAAGTGTTTTATTAAACCATTCTTCAAATTGGTCAATAAGATTCATAAACCAAGTCAACCTAAGTGGGTGAAGTGGCGATAATAAAACCGCAGAAACAGAGCCTTCAGTTGGTAATTTTGTTTTAATTTTTACCGTATCTAAAAACTGTACTTCTGCGTAAAGAAGTTTGACATTTTCCTTGTCTTCTTCCGAAACTTCGGATTTTTCAATCTTTTTGTTAAGATTTACTAACCAATTATTGTAATGTTCTAAATAGGTTTTAATATCCTCTTTCAAATCGTAAAGATTTGTAGTTTCAAACACTCCATTTTCAGAACTATTTGAGTTTTTGATTTTCTCAAAAACAACTTTACGTGATTCTAATAATTTTTTGGGAGCTATATCTGTTAAACTACTAATCATGTATTCAATATTTTGTAATCCCAGCGTAGTGTTATTATTACTAATGTTTACATTCGTAAAACCAAAGTGATGACTATTATTCAAAATCTCATTTTCTATCAACCTTAGCTTTGATGACAACATAATTTGATAATTATGCTTGTTTGAATAATTGATATGAAAAACTGATGATAATTTAAGTTTATCATCATTTAGCCAGGTGTTAGATCGGTCGCTTGGAGTAGGACTATTTATAACTGTGTCTTGTCTTAAACCATCAATATTATATTTGAAAAATGCTTGAAGCACATTGTTCAACTTGTCTTTACGTATTGTTTCTTCTTTTTCAGTATTAATGTCAACTGCATAATCAAAATCCTCTGAATCGCATTTCAATTTATAACGAAGATCTCTTTTACTTTCAGGAGAAAATTCATTTTCTTCCCACTCTCGCTGTATCGAATCTTCATAAAAATCATCGTTTACGTTTAAAACATTCCCCAATTCATCTTCCGCTAATACTTTAAAAAAGTACGAACCTTCTTCAATATTATTCGCATTGAGTTCTATTTTAGCTTCTCGATAGACTTGTTTAGCATTTGTATTTTTTAATTTTCTAAGCGTGATTATTTCATGACCTGAAAAACCATCCACAGCCATTAAAACAACCCTGAAGTATTTCAACTCTTGAATGTCTTTTGGTTCAGGTGTAGTTTTAAAACGAATGGTAACTTTGGGGCTAGAAGTCCCATCAGATAAAAGAACTTTTTTACCTTCCTCAATAGTAAAATCTGTTGATCGAATTTCAACAATTTCCAATTTTACTTCTTTAAAGTTCAGACTTGGAATTTCCCATTTATCAAACCATAATTCAGGGTATTGCTCTCCAATTATCGCTACAAGCCCATCTAATGAAGTAATATCCTCTTCATCTCTGAATAATTGGATAAAATCCTTTTGAAGTGAATCTTTTTTTATTTGAAGCTCATCCACTCGGTCATAAATAGGTCTATTAAAAGATGCCAATATATTACAACTTGTAATGTTTAGATTAAGTCTTGAACGAATCAGATTCTCATCTTCAACCAACTTAAGGTCTGGCAACAGGTTTAAATAAAACAGATTTCGCCCAATACTTTCTTTTGTAAATGATTCTTCTTCCAATGCTAAAAGATAGCTCAATAAACTTGTTCGATTAGGATTACCAATATAGTTAATCACCGTACGAACAAATGCCAACAGATCCTCTGGAAGTTCATTCTGAAGTTTGGTAACTAAAATAGGCTCTATGCGTTCCAAAGAAATTTCTTTAAACGTAGCATTGCCATAAGAATCTTCTGCAGCAGTTCTGCTATTTGAAGGAACAAGAATAAGCAACGGTCTTTTCTGCTGATTTCGCAATTCGATTAGCTTTGTTGCAGAAATATAATAAATACCTTGTTGTGTTTCATCAACAATATAAGTATCTAAGTTCTTGAAATGTGTTGTAATAACTTCCCAAAGCGAAAATAATTGCTCATTTCCCAGACCTGTAATTTTCATACAATGTCCCGGTTTAGCATTCTCGAACTCATTTCTGTATAGTTCTACAATTAGTTCGATGATGTATTGATAGTAACGTGTTAAAATATTGACGTCCATTATTTTTTAATTATGATAGTTCGTAACGTGGTCTTATTTTCTGCAAGATATATGCATCACTTAAATCATTATAAAAGCCTATCTGTCTCAATTTTATCTTAAAAGCTTCTACATTTTCTTTAAAGGCTAAGTGAGTATGAAGATCCGCGTTTTGAAAACGTTTTTCCTCCAATCCATTTATAATTAACCCGTAACGGTCTTTTAGATTACGCATCAATTCTTCAATAGACAAGCTTTGAGTAATAAACTTATCACCTTCCAAATGCAAAACCTGTATTTGAACCAAAGCTTCTAATAATCTGGTGCCAAGCATATATCTTCTAGGATGTTTTTTACTTCTTCCTTGAGCCAAAAATCCTCTTTCGCTATTTTTTTGTGACAAACTGTCTAACAACTCTATGTGATCCTTATGTAATCGTTTTCCTCTCACTTTTAAAAGTAACTCAACATACCTATCAAAGTAGGTCGTTTCATATTTTACCATTTCGGTGAGTAAGTCTTTATCATCTTCGTCCTGCTCATTATAGACGACATCCCAATACGCCTCAAATTTCGTTTCGTATTGATTCAACTCATTTTTAAGAACTTCCAATGCTCTTTCTATGCTATCCGAATTGGATTCGTCTAACTTTAGTTTTTGGATAATACTATTAATTTTAAATGTAGCTTTGACGTATTTGTATAGTGAATTATATGTTTTTTCCGCTTCAGCTATAGCAATAGAAGAAACTTTACTTTCAAAATCGTCTGTAGCATCGATCACAATACTCCAATCATCATCAACATCTTTTGTTCCCGCCTCAATCATTTTTGGCAATAAATAAATGACTTTATGTATATACAAAGCGAGGTGAAATGAAGTAATTGTTTTCAGATAATCAATCAAAACATTTCTTGGGATTTTGGATTTATACACCAACAATCTTCGAACATCATCGCAGAATAATTCTGCTTGTTCTATTAAAATAGGTTTTACTTTATTGAGCGTTGTGTTGCTTTCCATAAAGCCAGGATTCACATTTTTTATCAAATATAAAATTCCTAGACTATCTACATCCAATTCTTTTGATTGAAGTAATGTGTTGGTTGTTTTATCCCATCCCTCAGCTAAAAAATTCCGGAGATTCTCTTTTACAATTGGGTTTTGTCCTAACATCAGGTAAACTTGATCTGCTGTAAAATAATCTCGTGTATTGGGAACATTTCTTACCCGATAACTTTCAAGATGGATAGGTCTTAACGAAGATATTTTTTCTTTTTCAGAATTTCCACGGTTTACCATATTGACAAGATTGGTACGCAGCCAAAGCTCTACCGCTTCGGGATTTTCTTTAAAACCATCCAATTCATTACCTTCTTCCAGTTTTTGGAAAATGTTTTTTAGTTTATCGAGTTCAATAAAAATACTGTCACCCCTTCTTGTTCGTTGTTTAGGACGAATGCCTTCATGCTTTAAAAGCATAAAAAGATTGACCAAGGTATTATCAATTCTAATCGTTTTGGCATCAGCCGTAAAAAGGAGCTCATTTCTAAATGTACTTTCCTGTTTGTTAAGTTTGATTGCCATAGTTAATAGGTTAATTTTTTAATAGCAATTTTGTTATGATTCTTTTTGATAGAATAAAACATACGATTATCTGGTGTTACTACAATCTCATCATAATTCAGATTCTCTAATAGGTTTTTAAACACAATCAATTCAATAAATTTACCTCGTAAATCATTTAACGACGGACTAAAGCCTTTTTTAATAAAGTAAAGCATTTCATACAAATCCAATGAAATAGCCAACTCGATATGTTTATTTATTTTATGCCTAAAAATTAAGCTATCCGGTTCGTATTCCAGATATTTAATCAAATGGTCTGTGCGATTTACTATCAATTCAAAATCTTCTAAGGGAAACATTTTAAATGATTTTCCTCGAACATCTTTTACATCGGTCGAAGCAAGAATTAGATTTTCTTTATCCAGTGAATCATTATCACACCCTTCGTTTAAAGAGACCGCTCTTGAAATTATCTGTTTTGTTGTTTCTTCGATTGTAGATTGGGACAATATAGAAACGAAATCAAAAATAGATTTGTAAGGCAAGCGTAATAAATAAGAAGGCTTTAAACCTTTATTAGTCGGTTTTTCAGTAGTTTCTTCTGTAGAGATGTCTTCCTTGAACCAACTTGTTTTTCCTTCAAAATAATGATGTCGAACAAACGCTTTATGGTTTTCTCTTATCGTTTGAATCAACTCTGGAGTCTGCTCATGTGCTGGAATAAAGGTTTTTTGTTCGTTAAAACTATCTAATAAATTAGATTCTCTTTCCGCAAATACAACATAGTCTTTTGGATTATGATTACTAAAAAACAACTCTCTGTCCAAATGTGGAATCGCAACTTCGCCAACATCTGTTTCTCTTAAAAGCTTTATTAAGCGATCCTTATTTCCACTGTCTTCCGAAATAGGATTGGTGATATTGAAATAATAATATTGCCAATATTTTTCAGGGTTTGTATCTTTTAACAATTCTGTCTGTGATATTTCTTCACAAGAAACATCATGAGTAAGCATAAAGGCGATAAAAGAACGTATATCACGCATTGTGATATGCAATTCACGTTTTAAACTAACGGTTCTGATTAACCATTCTAAACGATTGATAACTGTTTCTCCAGAAGCCGAATCGTTTAAAGTATCAACATTGTACTTAATAAAACAGTTTTTTGCCAATTCACAACTTTCGCATTTTTCCCAAAGTGATTTTTGTGTCAATGCTTTTACCTGATTTTTAAATAAACTTCCTTCTCCCGAATCATCTGCAACCACAGAGCGAAGATTCAAATTAACAATCATTACGCCTTCCGGAAGTTGGGTATGCCCCTCTTCGTAAAAGTAATCTTCGATTAATTTTGCTAATTTATGATGCTTATTTGAAGTCTTTAAAAACTCAACCAACCGTCCTTCATTTATCGCAATGATACGTCCTTCTGCTGCTTGAGTATATTGTTTAATATCTTCAAAAGGGTAGAAAAATTTTTCTAAAACGTCATTGTTTATCTTGTTTTCTTCATCTTGAGAACCATCATAGTTACTTTCATAAGTTACGCCGTTTATTTTAAATCTCGCTCCATTATGATGCGCAAAATGTTCGACATGTTTAACAGATGTGTGTTGTTCAATCTTTTTGATAAATGCTGTTTTTCCATCACCTGCATTTCCGGTAATAATAAGCAGTTTGTACTGTCCATCTACAATAGCTGGAATAAGACTTTTATCCAACTTGGTAGGTGTGTACGTCTGTTCATCCAATTGATGCGCATTGCTGTTTACCCTTGTTCCAAAATTTCCATATTTTGATTGGCTATACAATGAGTTTATATATTGAATAATATCAACATCGGTTGTTATAGTCGTCGTATCTTTTGATTTCGTTTCCGGTGCAATATCTTCTAAAATCTGATCTTCAATAGCAATCAATGCATCAAACATTTCCCGTGCATTTTGAAAGCGTTGAGAAGCATCGGTAGCAATAGCTTTCAATAAAAAGGCGGCAAACTTATCCGATATTCGATGTTCAATTTCTTTAGGATTATTCGGTTGTCTGCTACTCATCGGCATTTTAGATGGATGCCACGGATATTGTTTACAAACTAATTCATACAAAGTTACTCCGAGAGCAAAAGTATCAGCCGATAAATTCCAGTTTATCTTATAATTGTCAGCAATTATATCGGGAGCTAAATACGGATTTGTACCAACAAAATCTTTGTTGGTTTGGTTAGAGGATGCCACATTAAAATCAATCAGCACAAAACGTTCTCCTTTGTCCCAAATAATGTTTTGTGGTTTAATGTCTCGGTGCAAAACAGGTTTTTCTTTGGACTGCATTGCTATCAAAGCCGAAAGAATTTCCTTACCTACTTGAAATATCTTATGAATAGGCAATTTGGCATCAGTACGTGTGTAAATGCTTAAATTTTCCCCATCTAAGAATTCCATTACTGTAAAAAACTGCCCCGAAGCCGCTTCATCATTCCATTTGAATTGAACAATGTTGGGATGATTTAAATTGATTAACGCATCGTATTCGTCTTTTACAGAACTAAAATTTACACTTTCATTGAATAATTTCAAAGCATAAAAAGTGTCTTGAATACGGTGTTTTACTTTGAATACTTTGGAATAACCGCCTTTGCCCAATATTTTGTGAATTGAATACGTTCCGATAGAATCGCCTTCTTTTAATTCTTCAAAAGTGGATGATTTTACAACAGGTGCAAGTACAGGAGCTACTTCTGCAATAGATTTACTCTCTATGGCATTGGCAATAAAATCTTGTAAGGTTTCTATACTTTCTATTCGCTTAAAATCATCTGTTAAAATGGTTTGTGAGCAGACTTCATCAATCCATTTAGGCAAATTGGAATTGATATGTGTTGGGAGTAAGTCTGCTTTCAGTTTACCACCCATTTTATCCAAATCATAAGGCGTTTTGAATGGTTCTTTGTCTGTAAATAACCAATAGATTAAAACGCCTAATGAATAAATATCCGAAACTGCACTAGCATCATTCACCGTCAATTCCAAAGGGTGATAAGCTGTTGCGTTATTTTGATTGATGGTTGGCATAACGGTATATCCTTCCTCACTGTGATCAATGAAATAAGATTTACCAAAATTACCCAGATAAGCATATCCACTGCTCAAATAAATATTATCCGGATTGATATCTCTATGAAAAATACTTTCTTTATGTGCTTCTTTCAGTGCCACAATTACATTGTTAATGATATCAATCTTTTCTTTGAATGTAAAGGTTTTGACACGAGCTTCTGAACGTAAGGAGTTTTCTTCTAAAAAGTCAGAAATTTCATAGAAGAGATGATTGACCTCGTCGATACGAAACTCTACATTTAAGATAAATGGTTTCGCTTTTAACTTATTGAGTGCGTGATATTGGTTCTTGATTTTATCTTCCCGTTTCTTCAGTTCTTCCGCAGATAAACCGCTTACTTGCAAAGCATATTCCTTAATTCTACGACGTACCGAAGTAACACCTTTTGGCTTTACTAGATATTCCGTAAAATTTGGTTCCTGCTGAATGATTTCCAACACTTCATAACCTTCAATTTCTCGTTTTTGTTCTGGAGATTTCTTGGATTGCTGACCGATTAAGAATTGCATTATTTCTTGTTGAATGTCAGCAATATCATCTTCTGATTTGCCAATGCTGTGCGGATCGGTAATAAAATGAGTCAATTTCTTGTTTAATCCAAAGGTAAGCTTTTGTGCTTCGTGAGAAATAATAGGAGGATAAGTATTGTCAAAAGAAAAGGTAAGCATATTTTGAATCCACGCTTTTCCCCAAGCAAAGTTGGCTTCTTTGAGTTTAGATGCTAATATCGCTGTTTTTTGCCGCCCTGTTTTCAGTGGATTAGGCATTTGTCGATCATTGAGATACCAATAATGGTCATCGCCCTCGATACGTCCTTTCCAATCTTTGTTTTCAATATTGTAAATACCGTGAGGAGCTACAACAATTAAATCGTATTCCCAGTATTGGGTTCGATTGTTTTTGGGATTGGTAGATGCAATCTCCACATTGGGTATTAAATAATAATTATCAGGAAGATGTATCTCCAAATAATCCAACAATCTCTTTTCCCCGGCATTAACAACCGATTCGAAATAAGGCGGTTTTATGATACTTGCCATAGGTCAATTTCTTTTTCTATTAATGCAATGGCTTGGTTTTCTATTTTATAAGCTTCATATAAAGACTCACAATATTTTTTAACTAATTCGGAAATTTTAACTCTGAACTCTTCTGAAAGTACTGGTACAGGTAGTTCCTCAATGTGAAATGGTTCTATCCTATGAATTACTGACCCATACCGTAAAGAATTGATATAACTTACTACAATATCTAATGATAGATAAGCGAATAAGTAATATATATCAAAATCTTCTTGATCAGTTTCTATTCTAA
>NZ_JALAHD010000236.1 GCF_022712095.1 Chryseobacterium sp.
ACTAAATCCATTATCTACATTATTTAATAACAAAAAAGCTTCACTTAAAAGTGAAGCTTTTATATTATAATACTTTTATTACTTATTTAGTAAATCTTACTGCCATTTTTCTGTCGGAAGCTCTTTCAGCATCAGAAGCTTTAGCATCAATAGTAGCATACTGGCTTCCATATCCTTCTGCTGAAACAATTTGGCCGGTAACTCCTAATTTAGAAAGTTCAGCTTTAATAAAATTAGCTCTGTCTTGAGATAATTTTACATTTTTAGCTTCATCTCCTGTTTTATCAGTGTAACCACCAATTTTAATTTTAGCATCAGGGAAAGCCTTAAGAATTTTAGCAAGGTTAGCTAACTGCTCTTGAGAACCTGCTTCAAGCTGGCTAGAAGAACCTGTTTTAAAATTTACATTATCAAAGTTATACCATACGCTCTTTAGTCCATCTTCAGTAGCGGTTTCATATTGTCCTGATTTCAAGTATTTAATCATACTATCCTCCATTCCGTTTGCAAAGCCTTTTAAAGCTACACCATTCAAATCAATTGAAACCTGAGCTTTTTCAGCATGTTCAGTACCGTGAGCTGTTCCATGACCATGACCTTCACCACCTACCTGGTGATCATCAGAATATCTTTCTACTCCTTCTTCTAGCTTCAAAGTTCCTTTATTACCTCCAGCCGATATTTTTTTACAGCTTACTGCTACAGTCGCAAGGGCTAAACATATAACTAATTTTCTCATGTTTAAATTTTTGATTGCCCAAAAGTAAGAAATATTGCATTTTTCGGCAACATTTTTATACTGATTTTAGGATTATTTTTCCTTTTTTGGATTGTGTAAAAATAAGATAATTTTCTCCTCCGTCTTTTAAGCTATATTTCTTTTTGATTTCTTCAGGCTTTAGAGGGTAATTTTTTGAAATGATATTAAATTGCTCCCCTTTCTTAATACCCTTACTGTCAATACATTCCATTTCTAATATTCTTCCTGGAAACTCATCTTTTCTATCGGAAGAAGTATAAATATGGGTATTGGGATGGAGCTTTTTCAATTCAAATCTGGATGAAATCAAATTAAAAATTCCCGCTTTTAAAATTGAATTATTGGGAATATAAATAAACTTTTCAGGTTCGGAATAAACGGCTTGGATATTTTTTTCTTCTAGAAATTGAAAGGTAAAATCCTGTTCGCCACTTTCCAGATTCATACAATTACAAATAATATCTTCAACTAAAGATTCTTTGGAAAGAAAAGCCAAAACTTCTTTCACATCATTTTTAACCGCTATAATATCAATCCTGTAAAGATCAGGCAATACTGACCTTAAATATTTCAGATCGATCAAAGGTGAAAGCTTGACCATAACTTTTTTTGAAATAGAAAGAAGCTTATCCTGAATTTTAAGAATGTCCGGAGATAGATCTTCGAGAAGAAAGACTTTATTTTTCCGATTATCCCTCCTTGCCGGATCTAAATAGATAAGATCAAAACTTTCCTCATTATTATCCAAAAAATTTTCTAACGAACTATTTATAAATTGTGCTTTTCTCCCTAAAACAGACCAGTTATGTTCCACAATATTCAATAATTCTGAATTTTGTTCTATCAACATTACTTCTTCAAAATTCTGAGAAAGATAATAGGCATCAATCCCGAAACCAGATGTCAGATCTACCAGCTTCTTTCCGCTTATAATTTTTGATTTATATTGTGCTGTTTTCTCTGAAGAAGATTGTTCCAAATTCAATTGAGGAGGAAATATAATTCCCTCTGTCAAAAGAAAGGGAAATTTCCTTTGTGCTACTTGCTTTCCTTTGATCTGTTGCACAATTTCCGGCATAGAAACTTCCTGAAAAGGAGATTTCTTTAATAACAAAGAATGCAAATCAGTAGTAAGATTTGCATTCATATAGTTTTGAATTTCTTTTTTTAAAATATTTTTTTCCACAGCCTTTATTCAAACATTTCAGCCCAACGTACTGCCTTTATTTCTTTTTCGTTGTAAAGGTCTTCAATTGACTTTTTAACGTCTAATTTAGGATAGAGATTAACTCCTATTAATTTAATTTTTCCTTCTTCTACCCATTTCTGCTCTTCAACAGCATGATCATAGATCTTCTTCTGAATAAATCCTTGCTTCAATAATTCCAGATATCCGCCCTGTTCTTCTATTTCTACAAATAAACTCCATGCTTCCTCTGCAATCTGCCTTGTTACATCTTCAACATAATAACTACCGTTAGATGCATCTTCAAAAACATTAATGATGCTTTCATAGGCTAAAACGATCTGCTGTTTAAATGATATCTCTTCTGAATTTTCTGTTCTTTTATCTACCAGATAATTATTACTAAATACAGCGTCAGCTCCACCAATCATCGCTGAAGCCAGCTCTAATGTGGAACGGATAAGATTATTTTCACGATCGGTTATAGATTTGTTCCTCCAGGTGGTTTCAGCAAAAATATAAGGAATTTCATTAGTATCATATTCTTTAGACAATTGATTAAAAACCAGTTTAAATGCTCTCAACTTAGCCATTTCAAAGAAATAATTCCCTCCTACAGCGACTCTGAAAAGAACCTTATTAAGAATTTGTTCTCCTAACAGTTCTATCAATTCTTTTGTTTTAGCCAAAGCTATAGCTAACTGCTGATTAATCGAAGCACCGGCATTCTGGTGAAACGAAATATCAATACAAATATTTCTTTTAAAGTTTTTCCCTAGTAATTCTTTGGCCAACTGTTCATTAATAATCCCTAGCTTTTCGTCAAATACATCAATAAGGGAGAAATACTGGTCTGTATCTTCAGGGCTGATATGCTCTGCAAGATCTTTATTATTGATAAACAGTGTTTTTTCCTGAAGATCTTCCACATTCTGATTCAAAAGGAATGCATAAACATCTTCCTCCAAACTTTCATGATAGGCAGCTACCAAATGCGTACTTTCTTCTACTTTAGGAAGGTTTCTTAAAGGTTTCTCTACAGAATCATACATAGGCTTCACCACTATTCCCTCTACATTCTCTTTATTCAGTATAGTGTAAATTTCTTCTGTTTTCAGCTGTTTTTTTACCAGATTTTCCCAATCCGTAAGTATCTCTGTATTTGGCATTACAATTTGAAAATTTAGATTAAAGTTTAATTATTTTTTCTTTGAAATATTCGTA
>NZ_JALAHD010000237.1 GCF_022712095.1 Chryseobacterium sp.
AAATTATTCCTTTGCTACTTCCCGTACTCTATACCCCTCAAAACATTGCTTATCATCGAAATGTGGCTAAGTACCTTTTGCTTTACAATTGGCAAAGAATGGCTTCTTATAAGCTGTTACACGCGATAACGCTTTTCAAATTTTATTAATTTCTCAAAAAATCAGTTATTGAAAATTGACGGAATCGGTTGTATTAAAAAACTCATCTTTATCCCTTTGCACCCGATTGTTTTAAACCTTCTTAAGGTAAATAATGACGGGTTTCCTAACCTTATTGAAGCAAAAGGGCATACCTATAAACCCTATAAGCAAGGAAACAATCATATCTTTGAATAAATACTTCGAGAAAGTATATAAAGAAGAAATACTGTTAACGCAAAATATAATTTTGAACTAATATGAAAAATAAATCCCCAAAGAATGATTTTGGGGATTTTCGATTCATTAACTTTTTATTATTTACTTCAAAAAACTATGCTTTCATTAATGAATCTTACTCATATATATAGTTAAACTCCAGGATTAGTTGTTGTGTAAGTAACAGATGCGGAAGACACTGTAAAATAATAAGATGATGCAGAATAATTAATGTCCTGTACAGCCGCAACACTAAAATCCACAGTAGATGCGCTATTATTAACATAGGTTACAGTTATTACAATAGACTGCTTGAGGCCTGAGGTATTAATATCCGTACCTCTATTCTGAAGAGGGTTCTTATCTCTATTTGTAATATCAATATTTCCACTTATGATAGTACCTCCTGAGCCATTTTTATTCACATAGGTACCTGTAAGGGTCAATTGACTCGCAGGAACTGCTGCTGCATCAGTAATAGCCGGGAAAGCAAAATTTCCTGCAAAGGCATTATCCATATTATCAATATTGATCACATATGTAGCATCGAGTTTTTGTCCAGCTTTTACAGGAATGGTAAGATCATCCAAACCCATTACAAAACTTGGGTTTGAAAATCCCGGCGTTCTTTGAGGTGCCGAAAGCATTTTGGTCTGGTTAGGGATAATCTCCTGATATTTTACCTTAAATGTATAAGGCTGACCATTTTTATTCGTAACAAATGTATCTACTACTCCATCACCATTTGCATCATAAAGTGCTTTATATTCAAAAGTTCCCGTAGTTTCAGGATATCCCTGAGCATTAAGCGTCAGGGTCTGATTCCCTGCATACAAATGATTATTAAATGTATAGCCTATCCCATTTGTATTTTGTGTTGCTTCAGAAGTAGTAATAATCATTCCTCCAGCCCTTGCAACATCGGCCAAGAGATTAATTGAAGGAGGAGTCCGGCTCCCCGTAATAGGGTTATATGTATAAATATAATCATTTAAATCATTGGTTATAGTGGTCAGTTTTGCAGAAGGAGGATTACCACATAATGAACTCCAATTCCCTTTTGAAGCAATCCAATAATCTATACATCCGGTATCCGTATTAAAATACATCATTCCATTATCCCGTTGATTCGTCGCAGTAATATTACTGGAATTGGATTCCGGAGTGATTCCTCCGGTTTTCTGATCAGGAAGCTGCGGAAGGATTAATGTTTTTGCTGCAGGATTGGTAGTCTTGTTAGGCCTGAGATCCAGAACAGCATTAGAGTGAGGCTCTTTAGTATTTACTCCGACCTGTGCATACACATTATTGAGCCCAGCTGAAGCAAAAACAATTAATAAAAATTTTTTTTTCATGATTGCATTATTATTTCTTTATTAGATATTATCATACTCGTATTCTTCATAGCTCAATCTATAATACCAAGAACTATTATATTATCTATAAGAATGTGGCATCCGTTCTCCTACCAAATAATAAATCCGGAACAGCATGAGTCTCCTGATTGCTTATTATTTGTTTTCACAAAATTATGGACTAAACCCAATCAAAACCTTTTAGATCCAATACAATCATCTTTTTTATTGAATCATTTATTCAGCTCATTATCAAAAAGATATCCCAGTGAATTATTTTTTTTGACTATGCAGTAGTATTGAAGCTTATTAACAATTACTCCCCACAAAAAGAATTTTATTTACTTTCGTTTCCTGTTCCATAAAAAAGCACCAGTATGTTAACCATACTGGTGCCTTAAATTTCTATTTCTTAAAATTCTTATCTATTCTATGATTATACTTGACTCACACACAAAAACATCAAGAATTATTAAGAAATAGAACAATATGAAGATAATCCCGAATCAGGTTTCAACATATTGTTCAGAATGATTATTTCATATTAATATAGTCTCTGAATTGAAATATAGATTCTTCTGAAGTTGTCAGTATTATCAGATGTATCATTGTTATCAATGTTCGGGAAATAATATACTCTGTACCATTTGTCATCCAGTGAAATGTCCATTGTTAATACTTCCTGGCTGGAACTTCCCGTATTGGTAGTTGAAGCACTTCCTCCACTGCTGGTTAACTGGTTGGCACCATAGTTTAAATAAATACCATTATCAAGGTTTACCCAACCTCCGTTAGCTGCCAGTACTATATTAGCACCATTCATTCTATCCACATTAGTTAATGCTGAGAACCATATTTTCACCGGAGATCCAGAAACGTTTACTAATCTTGGGTTGAAAGATACTGTACCGGTTCCTCCGTTTCCACTACCCGTTAAATAACCGTCCAATCTGATCTTTCCTCCTAATATAGGCAGATCTGTTGCATAATAGCTTAACCAGTTAGTAGCTGTAGTTCCATTTTCCCCACCACCACCAATGCTGGCTAAAATATTTGGAGCTTTATAGTAAACCAAATCTCCTAATGCAATTCCGTCACCGGCTCCGATAATAGCACTACAGGTTCTTCCTCCTAAAGTTATATCAAATGTTGTAGTATCCGGAGACGTTACTGTAGGGGTTCCTGTGATGGTATAACTTAAAGATCCTGCACCATAGGCAAAATTTCCTGCTGCGAGTGTAGCAGTAAGACCATTAACAGGTCCTAAAGTCTGAGCCTCATAAGTTCCTCCGTTACCCCCTGTATAAGGAATAGTCATTACTCCGCTATAAGGCGTTCCTGCAACATATGAATCCGGTGTTAAGGAAACACCGTTACAGGTAATTGCTCCGATAGTCCCCGGTGCAAGAGATTTGCCATCAAGGGTTCTCCATTCTGATCCGTTCCAGAAAATATATCCTACATATGTAAATGTGGAAACAGTTCCCAGGTTAAACACTAATAATCCTACAGCCGGATTAGGAATAGTAACAGCATCCGTCATTGAAGTTAATGCTACCCTAGGTCCTAAAAATCCTTTTTTGCTTCCGTCAGCAAGATCATTGACATTAAGTTCCAAAATCGAAGAAGGATCAGGGGTTGCCGTACCTACCCCCACACTTCCTGTAGAAGTAACAACAAAATCATTGGATTGCTGAGCTGTTGTAGGCACTCCTGTTGTCACATTATCTTTAGCTCCGTCTACATGCAGTACGGTTTGAGGATTTGTAGTATTAATTCCGACCTGTCCAAAAGCGACAGCAGATACCATCATCATTGATAGTAAAAAGATATTTTTTTTCATTATTTTTTAATTATGTTTTTCCTAAAATAAGAGTTGATCATCCCAGTCCTAATCTTTGTTACTAAGATTAAAATAAATTTTATATTGATTCATATTAAAGGTGGAGCTCTCGGGCTATAAAGTACTAATACTTGAGGCGTCAAGATTTTAGTTAGATATCCGGATTCATTTTTACAATAAATTATATATTTAAAACCCAGAGTATACTTATCTGCAAGATTCAGGTTAAAACCATTTACATGGTTACTTCTATCATTATTTATAATAGCCTGACTAATGAATAATTCTGAGACAATTCTTACATCATAAAATCCTTTATTAAAAACCGGTTGTTTATATACTTTTTGTTTTTCCGGCACATCTGTTTTTACTGTTTTAATTTTTTTTGCAACCTTAACATTTTTAGCAACCGGGAGTTTCTTTTTATCAAAAGTATATACAATCCTAAGTTGGGTATTAGTTTTTTTAATATTTTCTAATCCCGATATCAAAGTTCCCTCCTGAATAGTGATATATGCTTCTGAAGAATATTTTGATTTCTGTATAGTCTCAGATTGTTCGTTTACTTGATTTTTTTTAGCATTTCCACTATCTGGAATTTGTGAAGAAAATAAAAGGCAGGTAAACAGGTAACAAAAAAATTGTACTTTGACTGCTAAGCCAAAATATCTTCTCTTGTTATTACCCTGAATTGTCCTCACTTTATTTTTCGAAATAATTTCAGACAAAAGTATTAGCTTTATACTTCTTCAGAAAAACTCATTTCCCCTTTAATTCCTGTTAAGGCACCCTTTAATTCACGTTAAGTACCACTCACAGACACTCACAATTGAATATCAAACACTTACAAATAGACCCTTTTAAAATAATGAGAGGCCAAGAAGAGATGAAAAAAGGGACAAAATTCTATTCTGAGGTCAAGAAACGACAAACTGAAAGTAAATTGAAATAGGAAAATAAAAGAAACTCTACTCTATTCAGTAAACCCTATAGAGTTAAAATAGGCTGTCAAGTTTTCTTTAGTATTAAGACTGAGTTTCTTTCTGATACGAAACCGGGCAGATTCTATCGCTTTATAAGAAGAGCTGGTCGCAATAGATATCTCATTGGTAGTAAGACCCAATTTCAACAAAGCACAAACTTCAACCTCATTCGTACTAAGTGAAGGATTTATCTCCATAAGAAGAGGCATAAAATTAGGATAATACTCCATAAACAGAGGCATAAATGAATTATCCTTTCTGGAAATAGCCTCAAAAAGCTCCTTTATACCCTTATCGGAAACCCCGCGTTCTCCCTTCATCTCTGCGTCCAGTTTTGATAATTGATTTTTTTCTTTATAGTAAATAAATAAACTGTAAAAGAAATAAAGTATGACCAAATAGGAAAATACTCTTAAAAATATAATATATAATGAACTATCCGGATGATTTGCCCTTATAAAAGATATCTGATCTCTTAAAAGGTACATTAATAAGGTAAAAAGCAGAAGAATAAGACAATACATGATCAATCTCCTGATTCCTGTATAGAGTATAGAGG
>NZ_JALAHD010000238.1 GCF_022712095.1 Chryseobacterium sp.
ATAAGTAAATTTATGGATATACGATTCTCTTTTTTCTTCAGAAATCTCCAAAGCGAGATGTATATAATTTTCCACTGAGCCGTATTTCTTATCAATTTCATTAAATGCAGAATCTAAATAATCCTCTTCCACCCAGCTCAATTTCTCCAATACATTAATATCCATTTTAGGATATAAAAAATGAAGGGTATTGGCAAGGCGGAGTCTTTTCATCACCAATTCTTCTCTGTAATTGTTAGATAAAAGATATTCGTTATAAATTGTTTCTTTATCGAATTTTAAAATCGTAAGAATTAAAGCCGTAATAATTCCTGTTCTGTCCTTTCCTGCTGTACAGTGATAAAGTACAGGATGACCGGAATCCAAAATTTCAGTAACGATTGTTTTTATGACTTCAGGGTTTTCAGCAATATATTCTTCATAAAAATCCAGCATTCTTTTATCGGCATCTGCTCCATACACCTTTCCTTTCAGGACGAGTTTTTTTGCCTGTGCCAGCTGATCTCCTTCATCTTCAAAAGCTGAATATTTTTTATAAATGATATCGTCAGGGAGCCGATCCGGCTGTTTGGTAATTTCTTTCGTATTCCGAAGGTCAATAACTTCCTTAATACCTAATTCTTCAATGGTTTTAAATGATCTTTTTTTAAGTTTATGCAAATGGCCACTTCTGTACAGTATCCCTGTTTTTAAAGTACGCCCTTCTGTATTTTTAATATTTCCTACAGTCCTGAAATTATATACTTTTTTAGCTTTGATATTAGTTTCAGGAATATGCTTACCATATTCCGGCATACCAATCTCTTTTGTTTTACAGGAAAAAGAGCAAAATAAAACAATAAAAAAAGAAGATATTTTTATAATCGATTTCAATACGTACAGTTTTAAATTATTTCCCGATAAAAATCAACAGGTCTCCCGATCCATATTCTATATTTACTTCATCTTCGGAAGCAAAATTACGGGTCAGAAGTCTTGTCGTTACACTTGCACTTCCGTTATCCAATGGCCAGTTCAGGCCTTTTGTAGTGATATTCTCTGCTGCAGGAAAGGGATACAAAGAAATCATCCTATTTTTTACACCTTTTAAAGTAAGTTTTTTAGGAATAAAATAATAGGTTGAAAATTCATCATAAAACCTGATATCCATTTTATCTTTAAAACGGTAAGCCACACTAAGGTTTCCCAAAAAATGATCCTGCTCTCCTCCACTTGCTCCTAATACATCCACCTGAGCATACCCTCTTTCTAAAATAATTTCCAAAGCTTTATGAAAATCAGTTTTCTCCTGATCCGGTGTATGAATAAATTTTTCCTGATAAATATTTTCATCCGAACCTGAATGAGAATCAAAATCACCGGAAATAAAATCAAGCTTATCCAGTGGAAATTTCATCCTTTTCAGATAATGAAAAGCTCCGTCTGTACAGGCTATTAAACCATACTGATTAGTATCAGGAAAATCTTTGGGAGGTTCCCCATTAATGAAAAGTAATACTCTATCTTTCTTCATTAGGATTCCAGTATTCTTCCGGTTCATTATCCAATTTCGAAACATAGCGGGCTAAAACAAACAGGTAATCTGAAAGACGGTTAAGATATTTGATCAGTTCGGGACGTACTTCTTCTGTTTCATTAAGAAATACCATAGAACGCTCTGCTCTTCTGCAAATTGTTCTTGCCGCATGTAAAAAAGTAGCTGTCTGACCTCCGCCGGGAAGAATAAAAAACTGAAGAGGCTCCAATTCTTCATCAAAAATATCCATCCACTTTTCAAGTTCCTCGATTTCTTTATCCGAAATAATTAAAGGCAGCCTTGACTTTCCATTGGCAAGCATTAATTTATCTACAGGAGTAGCAGCCTCCGAACCTACTGTAAATAAATCAAACTGAATTTTCTTCAACTGATTCAAAACTTCAATATCATGTATATTACTTTTGGCGATTCCGATAAATGCATTCAGTTCATCGATATTTCCATAACTTTCTACTCTGGCACTGGCTTTGGATACTCTTGTTCCCCCATACAATGCTGTCTGACCTTTATCTCCTGTTTTCGTATAAATTTTCATACTACTAAAATACTTTTTTCGGATAAGGCTGACAATGCTTTAGAAAGTTTTTTGTACTATATCATCAGGCTATCCATTTTCCGGATTTCTTCATATACCTCACTCCAAAATAGTACCCGCCAAATAAGAGGATAAAAAGTACTGCGAGAATATTTCTGAAATCATCATCACCATTGGTAAGGTGAGGATATTTAAATAACAGAATCAAAACAATTCCGCAAAGCCATATAAACTGGGTATTATATTCTTTGATCAGCCAACGTTTCCATTTAAATTCCATGGAAGTAAAGGTTTTTCCCAATCCTGAAATTCTAGGAAGCCACCGGTGAACTTTTTTTGTGTATGCATCAAATGAATCTCCAAATTTTCCTCTTAAAAAATTTTCTTCTGCAAGCACTATACACTGATAAATAAAAAGAAAAACTGGCATCACAATAACAGTATACCATAAGGAATTAGCCAAGATTCCTACGCCAAGAAGCATTAATATATTTCCTACATATAATGGATTTCTTACATGGTCAAAAATACCTTCTGTTACCAAACCATCCGCATATACTTTTTTATCTTTTCCCCCTCTTACAATATAAGCCAGTCCGATAGTTCCCCCTCTTATCAACTGACCAAGAATCGTTATGGAAAGTCCTGATATGATCGCTATCCAATAATATCCAGAGCCAAATCTATTCTCTCCGAACAAAGGAGGTGAAGGAAGAAACAGCAGCAAATACAAAATAATAAAAAGAAAATTTCTGTATTTAAAAAAGAAGTTACCTATCTGTATCATAATTTTTTAGCAATAATTCCTGTAAAATTGTACCACTTGAAGAACACTTCCACTTCTTCGAATCCTGCCTCTTTCAGCATATTAATATTTTCACTCGTTTTATAAGGAATCAGAACATTTTCTAAGGCTTCTCTTTTTTGAGATATTTCCAATTCACTGTAATCATTTCTTCTTTTAAAATCATAATAATGATCTATAAATTCCCTGTTAAAAGATTTTTCCTCGGTAAGAATTTTTTCAAAAAGGATAAAAACTCCATTTTTCACCATTCCTTCAAATATCTTTTTCACAATACTTAATCTGTTTATCGGACGAATAAACTGAAGGACCAGAACCATTGCTATAACAGAAGCATTTTCAATGGGAACATGCCGGGTAAGATCTGTAACCAAAAGTTCAATATCACGATTCAGTTTAAAATTATTCAGCTTTTCTCTGCACTTATTGATCATCTCTTCCGAATCATCAATTCCGATAAACTGAATTCCCTCTTCTACCGTTTTATCCATTAAAAGCATTGTGGTCCCTGTAGAGCAGCCAAGATCATATACACGGGTCCCAACTTGGGCATAATTTCCCGCAAGTTCACTTGTTAATCTCTGCATCTCATCATAAAAAGGAACAGACCTGTTTACCATATCATCAAAAACACCCGCAACCTTGCTGTTAAATTCAAAGTCTGATAAGTTTTCTACTTTTTCTTTGAAAACATCATCCAAATCAATCATTTTAGACATATAGTTGAATTTTTTAAAAGTAATAAATC
>NZ_JALAHD010000239.1 GCF_022712095.1 Chryseobacterium sp.
AATTATTTGGATCGTAATATTTCTTTTTTAATTCAATTGCAGAAAATCTTCTTTCATGATAACAGTGTTCATGTGCTAAAAATAAGTATTTCCTTTTTTAGTTGCTCAAGGCTTTCAAAAAAATTATCTTTGTTCAATTAACTATTTAAAAGAAAAAACGTGGAAAATAGTAAATATCCTCAATTTACTTTTACATGGATTGGAGGCTTGGTTTTAGTGATCGGGATGATTCTGGGAACTACAGTGGTTTCTTTGGTCAATGTTTTTTGGATGTTTGTTTTTAGGCAGAATCTGCAATATTCAGATGCTTATCTTATGATTGGTAATGCTGCCGGTTTTCTAAGTGCTATTGCCTTATTTGACTTTCTTATTGTAAGACCAACTACAAAGAAAAAACTGAATTTCAATTTTTCTCCTACAAATTTTTATACCTATCTGCTGATTTTTCCTATGATGCTGGGAATGATGTTCATTGCTGAATTCATTACCTCTCTGATCCCTGTTACGGGACCCTTCTTTGGTAAATACTATGAGTTTTTTAATCAACTTATGGATCAGCTTACATATAACAGGGTGGTAATGGTTATCACTGCTGTAATCATGGCGCCTATATTTGAAGAAATTATTTTCAGAGGAATTATACAAAAAGGATTGATTAATAAAGGAGTGGCACCCTGGAAAGCTATTTTATCAGCTTCCATTATTTTCGGGCTGGTGCATGCTAATCCATGGCAGTTCGTAGGAGCAGTGTTATTGGGTTGTGTATTGGGGCTGGTGTATTATCGAACTAAATCCCTGCTTTTAGCAATGTTTTTACATGCTTTTAATAATCTTTGTTCTTCCCTGTTAATTTCATATACTAAAAATGAAAGTTTTGCGGAAGCAGCTCATGTTTCCGAATGGGTAATATTGGTAGTAGGAATCGTACTTTTTTCTGTATTTTATTACCTTTTTACAAACAACAAAATACATTACTCTGAAGATTAATAAAAATGAAAATGGAATTACTTGTAGCAACACACAATGAACATAAGAAAGAAGAGATTCAGCAGATCCTTGGAAATGATTTTACTGTTAAAAGCTTAACAGATTATGATATCCATGAAGAGATCATAGAAGATGGGGATTCATTCCATGCCAATGCTCTGATAAAAGCAAAGTATTGTTTTGAAAAAACAGGAATTCCAAGTTTGGGAGACGACAGTGGTTTGGTGGTAGATGCCTTGGACGGAAGGCCTGGAATCTATTCTGCCCGCTATGCAGGAGATCATGATTTTGCTCAAAATATAAAAAAAGTGCTGAGTGAACTTGAGGGAGAAACCAATAGAAAAGCCTATTTCATTACAGTTTTGTGTTATTATGATAAAAACGGAGCTCAATATTTTGAAGGTAAAGCACACGGGAATCTGCTGACAGAAAATAAAGGATTTAAAGGCTTCGGTTATGACCCGATTTTTGTTCCGGAAGGTTATGGCAAAACTTTTGCAGAAATGAACCCTGAAGATAAAAATAAAATCAGCCACCGCAGAAAAGCAATAGATATGTTCTTAGATAATGTAAAAAGGAATGATAGACATTGATGAATGACTATTATAAATGAAAACAGAATTTCTATTGTACATTTGTTATAATAAATTAATGATTTGAGTACTTATTTAACAATATTAGGTTTTAATTCAGCGATACCCACTATTAATTCTTCTCCTACCGCACAACTGCTGGAAATGGAGGAGAGGCATTTTCTCATAGATTGTGGTGAAGGGACACAGGTACAGCTGAGAAAAGCAAAAGCCAGATTTTCAAAAATCAATCATATTTTTATCTCACATCTTCATGGTGATCATTGTTTCGGGCTTCCGGGACTTATTGCATCTTTTAGGCTGCTAGGTAGAGAAAATCCTTTGCATGTTTACGGTCCGAAAGGAATCAAAAAGATGTTGGAAACAATCTTTACACTTACCGAAACGCATCGTGGCTTTGAAGTGGTTTATCATGAACTGGAGAAAAATTATTCAGAAAAGATATATGAGGACAGTAAAATAGAAGTGTATACCATTCCTCTTGATCACAGAATTTATTGTAATGGCTATCTGTTCAGGGAGAAACCTAAGGACAGGCATCTTAATATACAGGAGATTTCAAAATATGAAGAAATTGAGGTTTGTGATTATCATAATTTGAAAGCAGGGAAAGATTTTGTTTTAGAAGATGGTTATGTACTGAAAAATGAAATCCTAACCACAGATCCTGCACCTTCTGTTTCTTATGCATTTTGTAGTGATACACGATATCTGGAATCGGTAATCCCGATTGTGAAAAATGTTACAGTAATGTACCATGAGTCTACTTTTCTGCATGATTTGAAGGAAATGGCTGATTACACCGGTCACTCAACTGCTTTAGAGGCAGCTACCATTGCCCAGAAAGCACAAGTTAATAAATTGATTTTAGGTCATTTTTCTAATCGTTATGCAGATTTGACTGTTTTTACTGATGAAGCCAGAACAGTGTTTCCCAATACTTTCTTACCAAAAGCATTAGAGACCATTAAACTGTAAAAGAAATGTTGAATTTTGAAGAGCTGAAGGAATATTTAGATGAGAAGGCGGAGAAATATAATAATGCTGAATTCATAGAAAATGATCCGATACAGATTCCACATCGTTTTTCCTTGCGGCAGGATATAGAGATTGCGGGGTTTTTATCAGCAACGATTTCATGGGGAAACCGGAAATCAATTATTAAATCAGCAGAAAAAATGCTGGATATTATGGGGAATTCTCCTTATGATTTTGTACTTAACTATTCCGAAAAAGATCTTCAGGGAATTAAGGATAAAAGTATCCACAGGACCTTTAATGGTGAGGATTTTTCTTATTTTATAAAACAATTTAATAAGATTTATAAAAAGAATGATAGTCTGGAAAATCTGTTTATGATAGAAGAGGATTCAGAAACTAACTTTCTTCACCCTATCGAACGTTTCAGAACTCAGTTTCTGGAAACTGAAAAGCACAGAAGCCATAAGCATGTAAGCTCTCCCTATAAAAATTCATCATCCAAAAGAATCGTAATGTTTCTGCGCTGGATGGTAAGAAAAGATAAAAAGGGCGTGGATTTTGGAATATGGAAAAACATAGATCAGAAATATCTGTCGATTCCGCTGGATGTGCACACAGGAAATATATCCCGCCAGCTAGGGCTTATTTCAAGAACTCAGAACGACTGGAAAACAGTGGAAGAACTTGATGAAATAGTCAGAAAACTGGATATCAATGACCCTGCAAAATATGATTTTGCATTGTTTGGATTAGGGGTGACAAAAGAATTATTGTAATAAAAAAACAAAGAAAGGATGAAAACAAAAGGTGAAAATATAGAAGCATTAGAAAAGATAGCTAATGGTATTACTTCATGGATAGGTTCTGTTCCTTCACTTATTGCCCATAGCTTGTTTTTTATTATTTCTTTTTTGCTGCCACTGCTCAATCTTGTTGAATTCGATAAAATGCTTCTGATCCTTACTACAGTAGTTTCATTGGAAGCGATCTATCTGGCTATTTTTATTCAGATGTCTGTTAATAAAAGCAATGAGAAGATTGGAGATATTCAGGAAGATATAGAAGATATACAGGTGGATATTGAAGAGATCAGTGAGGACTTAGAAGAAATCAGCGAAGACATTGAAGAAATTAGTGAAGATATCGAGGAGATCAATGAAGATATAGAAGATATTCAGGAGGATATTGAAGAAATCAATGATGAAGAAGATGAAGAAGATCATAATGAAAGAGCAAAGAATGTTATGCTAAAAAGCAATGTAAATTCTAATAAAAATGAAATCAAACTGTTAAAGGATCAGATACAACAATTGCAAGAGGTAATTAATGAATTGAAAAAAGAGTAACAAATTTTAAATATTTTTATTATTTTTGAAAAAACAATAATAAAATGTTTAATTATAGAGCGAAAATTTACTTTTTATTTTTAGGATTACTATTTACTTCATCTCTTTTGTTTTCTCAAAATACACCCAGAAAAAGTGTAAAAGAAAAACCAACTCCATCCAGTTTTAAAGCTGGAGCTTTTATAGACGTCAATGCTGCATCCTATCCCGCTTCAAGTTATACGATCAGCGAACTGGTCAATAATGTCTTGATTAATGGTGGATCTACCTGCGGGACGAGTGGAGTTACGAATGTAACGGTTTCCCCTAATCAGGATAACACGAATGCCAATCGGGTTTGGGGGTATTTTAATAAAGGAACTACCAACTTTCCTTTTGATGAAGGAATTGTTTTGGTAACAGGAACTGCCAGCAAAGCGGGGAATGCTTTTGAGTCGGGCACATTAAGTGACAGCCCAGGAACAGGAAGTGATCCGGATTTGGTGGCAGCTATCAATCCTTTAGCTACGCTTTATGATGCAGTGGCTATTGAATTTGACTTTGTACCGAATAGTAATCAGGTTAAATTCAACTATCTTTTTGCTTCTGAAGAATATACCTCAACTTTCCCGTGTGGGAACTTTTCAGATGGTTTTGCTTTATTGTTAAAAAAGGTAGGGGATCCCACTTATACTAACCTTGCTGTTTTACCGGGAGGTGCAGGCCCAGTGAGTGTAACTAATATCGTGCCTTCTAATTATTCTTGTGGTCCCATTAATGCTCAGTATTTTGCAGGGCAAAATACAACCAATATTGAAACTAACTTCAATGGGAGAACGATTCCTTTAACTGCGGTTGCCGATGTTGTGCCTGGTGAGACTTATCATTTTAAGATGGTGCTGGCAGATGCTTCGGATTCAACCTATAATTCTGCAGTTTTCATTGAAGGAGGTTCTTTTGACATAGGAACTAAAATTGTAGACGGAAACGGAGTAGTATTGCCGGGTGTTCTTAATGTATGTGATAATGTACCACAAACATTGGTAGCTCAGGCCGGAACAGTTCCGGGAATGACGTTCCAGTGGTTTAAAGACGGAGCTCCGATTGCAAGTGCAACTTCAGCCACTTATGTTGCTACACAACCCGGTGTGTATGAAGTGCAGGTGACCGTACCGGGAAATCAATGTCCGGGAACAGCAACAATAACCATTGTTGGCGGAACAACCCCGGTCGCACAAAATGCAACTTTACAACTTTGTACAACCCCGACTCTTACTACATTTAATTTGAATGATGCGATGCCGTCTATCAGTACAGCTACAGGTACAGTATTTCATTTCTATGAAAATCAGGCGGATGCAACCGCTCAAAATACAAATTATATTACCAATATTGCCAGCTATAACGGAAATGACGGTCAGGTTCTTTATGTAGTAGTTTCTAATGGGGGATTCTGTAGTAAGATGGTGCAATTAACGTTAATAAAAGAAGCTACCCCAGTAGCTCAATTGACTCCTTCAAAAGTAAGAATATGTGTGGGAGAATCTGTTGTTTTAACAGCAGCAGGTGGAGTTACTTACGAATGGGATAGCTTCTCCGGAACAGGAATGACCCAAACTGTTTCACCGACTCAAACCACTACTTATACCGTATATGCAATAGGAGCAAAAGGATGTAAATCAACGCAGCCTGCTACTGTTACTATTGAAGTTGTACCGGCTATTACTTCTGATCTTTCAGGGGGAATGATCTGTACAGGAGATCAGATTACGCTAGACGCTGGAAGCGGACCTGGTTATGAATATATATGGAGTACCGGATCTACTACCCAGACTATTTCTGCGGCGACACCTGGTGTCTATACGGTAACAATTACTAACGGTGTCTGCTCCAAAACATATACGACAGAGGTTATACAGGCGATTATACCGGAGATTATAAAAGTGGATTATAATGATAACGGAACGATGATTTTAACGGCCAGTAATCCTAGTAACGGACCATTGGAATTTTCTGTGGATAATGGAGTAACATGGCAGTCTTCTAATATATTTTCAAATGTTCCTAAAAACAAATTGATTTTTATAAGGGTGAGAGTGAAAAATACAAGCTGTGTAGGATATCTTGAGTATTTTACTTTCAGCATGAAAAATGTAATTACTCCGAATGGAGATAATGTTAATGATATTATTGATTTCAGAGGAGTAAGTGATTATAAGGACTTTAAAGGAGTGATCTATGACCGCTACGGAAGAGAGATATTTAAGGCTGAAAAGACCAGACCTTACTGGGATGGTTATTTCCAGGGTAAAAAATTACCTACTTCTTCCTATTGGTATCAGATAACATTTGAGGATCCTGCCAGCAAACAACTTACGGTAAAAACCGGATGGATTTTGCTGAAAAATATTGAATAAATTATTATAAATATGTAAAAAGACCGACAATTTGTTGGTCTTTTTTTATCTTTGGATAGAATTATATTAGAAATGTTAAAATAAATAAGT
>NZ_JALAHD010000240.1 GCF_022712095.1 Chryseobacterium sp.
TCTTGCATAAATTATTTGAGGTCTTATATTTTTTTGCCTTTTTATTGAGACCGGATTTAAGCTTGTCAAAATATTTCCCATGAACTAAAACAGGTTCGCATATTGATAAGCGGTACGGAAACCTGAATTATGGATGATATAGTGTTTAAGGATTGGAAATAATCAGAGTGGAAGGGACATCAGATAACCATAAACTTTTGGTATCAATGAGGTTTTTCCAGCTCTTACTGCTGATCAGCATCAAGTCCTGTGAGTCTAAAAATTCTTTTTCAATTTTTTTCTCATTATATAGGGTGATATGATTGGGTGCTACCTGCTCTATACTTCTGATCAGTTCTTTTACCTCAATATTATTTCTGATCTGTCCTGCTGCGTCCATAATGATAATTTGAGAATTGTTATTATTGATCAGTCTTTTAGCATATTCAAGTAAATAAAAGTCACTTAAATTAAAGATAGGAACGAATACTTTATCTGCAGAAGTAAAGTTTTTGTCTACTAAAATTCCTACAGGGATATTGGTTTTATCCAGAATCTGTAAAGTGAAATCATCAAAAGGTGAAGGATTGAAAATACGGCTTTTCCCTTTTACGGTATTCAGCAATTTTTCAGGATTGATGATTTTGGTTGTAAATCCAAGTAATCTTCCCAGCAAGCTCCCTTCATACATCGATTTTCCCAGCATGATCAGAAGAAGATCATAATTTCCTTTATTTGAAATATTTGTAAGATCGGATTCTATATCTGTGGATGCCTTGAATAGTGTGGTTATTTTCAATTGAAGATCATGAGAAGTTTCTATTACATCCTTAAATTTTTCATTTTCATATTCATCAATTTCATAGGGGTGCATTTCCTCAACATGAGCAATATTCATAGCGGTAATACTTTTATTGCCATTCATTCTATTGGTAAAATCATGGGCTAATTTCAGTAAAGTACTTCCTGATTCCGGATTATCAAAAGATACCAGGACACGATATTTAGAACCATTATCGTCATGAGCTTTCTCTTCTTCGTTTTTATTGGATTTAAACAGATAATTGATAAGATCTAGAGCCGGTCCTGTCATGAAAGTGGTAAATAACGCCATAATAACCATCATGGCAAATATTTCCGGACTCAAAACCCCCAGATCATAACCGATATTAAGGACAATAAGCTCCATTAATCCTCTGGTATTCATTAAAGCTCCGATCGTAAGGCTGTCTTTCCAGTTAATTCCGAGAAACCTGGCCGTTAAAGCACTTCCCGCAAATTTTCCGATAACAGCAGTTAAAATGATAAAGCCTGCCACAATCCATAAATGACCATGATTTAAAAGTCCGATTTCTGTACGAAGCCCTGTGAATACAAAGAATAGCGGTAGTAAAAGAACTAATGCCACATCCTCCACCTTTTCAATAAATAAATTACGGAACTTAGCATTTTCAGGCATGATCGCTCCGGCCATAAATGCACCGAATAAAGCATGGATTCCGATTACTTCCGTAGCATAAGCAGAAAGAATCAGTGTAAGAAAAAAGATGGCTACCATAGACTTGTTAATGGTGTTTTTCTCTACCTGAAGGTCTCCGATTCTTTTAAGAAATGGCCGTATTACCTTGATCATTAGGAATACATAGGCAATAGCCATGATGATGACATATATGGAGCTTGTGAAAGATCCTGCTTTTACAATTGCAATTACAGCTGCCAGAATACACCATGCTGTAATATCATCAGCAGCAGCACAGGTGATAACTACGGTTCCCAATTTAGTTTTCTGTAGATTTCTTTCCTGAACAATTCTTGCTAACACCGGGAAAGCTGTAATACTCATGGCGATGGCAATAAATAATGCAAATGAGGTAAACTGAATCCCTTCCGGTGCAAACTCCTGATAAATATAATAAGATAATCCTATTCCCAATGCAAAAGGTATAATAATACTCGCATGGCTGATAACAACAGCATCATGAGCTTTCTTTCTCAGAACACTCAGATCCAATTCCATTCCTACAATATACATAAAAAGAATAAGTCCGATCTGACTTAAAAACTGTAAGTTTCCCAATGATTCCTGAGGAAAAAGGAAATCTGAAAATTCAGGAAAATACATTCCGAGAAGTGAAGGTCCTAATACGATACCGGCAACCATTTCTCCGATTACGGTCGGTTGTTTTATTTTCATACAAAACCATCCGAATAATCTTGCAACCAGAATGATGGTTACAATCTGTGCAAGTAATAAGGCTAAAGGATGGTGAAGATTCGCTTTAAATGATTCCACGAAATTATCCCAGGTGGAACCGCCAGATGTTTTTACGACAATATTTTCTTTTACCTCGAGTGTTTGCCCTTCTGTAACAAACCAATACATCAGGCATGAAAAAAAGGCAATGGTACTGATGTAAAAGATAACATTTCTGTATTTTCCCCAATTCATAATTCCTATATTTTAAGGTGCAAATTTGATAAGAATATATTGATGATAAATGATTTTTTTTATAAAATGTAATAAGACTTGTAAAAAATGTAATGAAATTCTATGATAAGAATGGAGGATGGTAAGAGAATGTTAAAAATAATAGAATCTAAGCAAGATTGTATAGTTAGAGTATTTTCTCAAGTCATGTATTTCTTTTAGTTTGAAATTTTCTTGTTGGTAGCCAAGCTGCATTTTATCATTCGGACTGGAGCATAGTGTAATAAAGAATCTATGTATTTATGACGGAGATTTTCCAATACCTCGAAATGGCCTTAATTCTGTAGACTATTTAGAATTCAATTTATTTTCCAAACATTTCCATTAGTGTACTTTTATAAGCTTCACCAATTTGGAGTTTAAGAAAATTCTCTCCATCAATAGAAATTGTCGTAATAATTTCATTGGTAGAAAAAGCTTTTATAGAAGAAAGAGCAATGATTTCTTTTTTATTAATCTGGGCAAAGTCTTTTGAAGGAAGTATTTCCAATAGGTTTTTAAAGCTGAGGTTCTTAAGAACCATCGTAGAATAATCATTCAGTATGATTTCCTTGTCACGGCTGTCAATTTCGGAAGTCTTAATATAGGCGATCTGTTCCGTAAAAATAATGGACCTACCAATATTGGTATTCCATTCTATAAAATCTTTCTTTTGTGATAAGCTGATCAGTTCCTGGGCCTTTTCAAACGCCTGAATCAGTCTTTCTTTTTTAATGGGTTTTCTTACATAGTCTACCACATTAAGGTCAAAAGCTTCCGCAGCATATTCCTTATAGGCAGTAGTAAAAATGATTTTTTTTGAAGGAGAAATTAGTTCAGCAACCTGTAACCCATTCATTCCCGGCATTTCGATATCCAGGATACAGACATTACAGTCCTGATTCCCAATATCATTAAGAAAAACTTTCGGATCATTATAAGCTTTTACCACTTCTACATTATCAATCTGTTCACATAAAAGTTTTAAATAGCTGATCGCCAGAAGTTCATCATCGAGAATAACGCATTTTATCATAAAAATCCCCTAAATTAATTTTGAGCTGAGCGGTGAAAATACCATTTTTTGAACTTTTTTCCAATTGATAATGATTACTGTAAATCATTTTTAATCTCTGATCCAGTGACTGGCTTCCAAATCCGCTTTTTTCCTTTTGCAATGTATTTTTCAGAGAAGCTTTATTGATTACTTTCATCGAAAATATTTTATTTTCCAATTCTATCTGAATCGATATAAATGAATCCTGAGCTAAAAAATCGGTGTGCTTAAAAGCATTTTCAATAAGGTCTACCGAAATGAGAGGTGCAAAAACTTTTTCTTCATAAAGCGGGTCCAGTTTATCTATTTTGGATTTGATCCTGAAATCGAAAAGAGGGTTTATTTTAATTTTATTAATCTCAATAAGACTTAAAGCAAAGTTTAGTTCTTCTTTCGGGCTTACATATTTGTTATTGCTTTCGTAAAGAATATAATCCAGGACATTTGCCAGCTTGTCTAGAGACATATAGGTTTGATACGCATGGGACTGTACCGAATTTAAAATATTTTTAAAAAGATGTGGATTTAATTTTGTGCCGATATGCTCTAGCTGAACCTCATTGAGTTTTTGTTCTATCAGCATATTGGTCTCAAACAGTTTGTTATTTCTTTTTTTCAACTGTCCGTTTTGACTGAAAAGATAAATGCTTAATGTCAGAAAGAAGAAAATAGCAAAAACCCCTATGAATATAAGATAATCATGGATCATATAGTAATTGCCTTCCATCAGAAACTAGTTAAGCTTTTTAATACTGTTAAAGGTTACTTCCTCTTTGCATTTTTCAAAATTTATTTCATAAATAGGTTGATCTTTAGGATAGACCAGTATATAATCCGGGCAGGGTTGTTTTTGAGCATGGCTTTTGTCAAAGTCAATTTTCCCCTGGGTAATGATGGTCTCTTTTAAGAACTTTTCCTTCACCTTATAGATATTCATTTCATTTTGAAAATTTTCGGAGTACTTAAAATCTTTGGAGAGCGTTTCCGCAATTACACGGCTGTTTGGCAGATAACCGCTGCAGCTTGCTCCTTTTTTGTTCAGTACAAAGAATACGATAATAAGCCCGGGAATAAGCCCTATAAGATAAAATTTAAGTTTTTTCATTTAGAAAATTAAAAGATTGATATCATGATAAGTGAGTCCGAAACGGTCACAGATGATTTTTTTTGTATGTCTTCCTTTATACATATACAGGCTCTGTTTCATCTCATTTTTACGGATCAGCATGTTTTCGAAGCCTCCTTCTTCATCATAATTCAGAATATAGGAAAGGAAAAAATTAGAGATAGCTTTTGTAGTTGTTCTCGGCATTCTGGATGTCAGATTGGGAAGCCCGCAGTGAATCACATCATGTTTAATGATATAAGGATCTTCCATCGTAGTAAGTTCAGAAGTTTCAATTACTTTGCCGTTATCAATGGTAACATCAATGATGACACTTCCTTTTTTCATTTTCATTACCATGTCTTCGGTAACAATAGGCTGCATATTTAACCTTGGAAGGGCACCGATTACTACATCTACTCTTCTTAAGCTTTTGCCTAATTCTTTAGGGTCAATAATGGAAGTAGGGACTCTGCTGTCTACGATAGTATGTAATCTTCTCAGTTTTGAAAGTGAATTATCAAAAACTTTTACACTGGCACCTAATCCTATAGCTGCTTTAGTAGCAAATTCTCCTACAATACCGGCACCTATTACAATGACTTCCGTTGGCCTTACACCGGTGATTCCACCCAACATTAACCCATTGGAGAGTGCTAATAATTCTGAAGCATAAAGAATAGAAGCTGTACCGGCAATTTCTCCGATTAACCTCACTAATGCAAGTTGCTTGTATTCATCTACAATAAATTCAAAAGCAATAGCATTGATCTTTTTCTCTGCCAGTTTTAAAAAATATTCTTTCTCCCTTAGATTGATCTGTAATGCTGAAACCAGATAAGTATTGGGTTTCAGATAATCTATTTCCTCTTCAGTGGGAGGATTTATTTTTAGAATTAAATCCTGTCCGAAAGCTTCTTTGGGATCATTGGTGATTCTGGCTCCCGATTCGGAATATTGTATGTCGGTAAAGAAAGATCCTTTTCCGGCACCGGATTCAATAATGATTTCATGACCATGTTCTACCAATACCTGAACGGCGTCCGGAGTGATGCAGGTTCTTCTTTCGTTAAGACAGGTTTCCTTGGGAATTCCAATACTAAATTGTTTTCCTTTTTTTATGACCTCCAACTTTTCTTCCTTCGGCATTAAATCTTCTTCAGTGAAAGGAGTAAATATATTTGTAGTGCTCATCCTTAATTAAATTATGACTTACAGAAAGTTATTGTGTAATTGAATTCATTAAACAAAGATATAATATTTAATCGAATGTGATTTCTCTCTGTTCACCAGTGTTTACAATGCTCATGGTGTGAAATTTTAGTCCGTAAAGCTCTTCTTCATATACTTCCGGCCATTCAATAATACACAGAAAAGCATTATCGAGATATTCTTCAATCCCGATATCATATACTTCTTCAATATTCTTAAGTCGGTACAGGTCAAAATGATAAATTTTTCCTTTAGGAGTATTATATTCATTTACGATGGAATAAGTAGGAGAGCTGATTTCGTCTTCACTTCCCAGCTCTTTTAGTAAAAACTGAGTGAATGTAGTTTTTCCTGCTCCCAAGTTTCCTTTTAACAGAAAGATATTGTGCTGTAAATGAGGAATAATGCTATCCACTACCTGATGCCAATCTTCTATGTTTTTTATATTGAACTGCATGTAAGTATTTTACTGCAAAAATATAAGAAAATATATACTTTTGGGGGTAAATTACTTATTTTTACACTATGATTTCTAAACAGACCATAGATAAAATTTTCTCAACGATCAGGGTAGAAGAGATTGTTGGTGAATATGTGCAGTTGAAGAGGGCAGGGTCTAATTATAAAGGGCTGAGTCCCTTTCACGAAGAAAAAACACCCAGTTTTGTAGTCTCTCCAAGTAAGCAGATCTGGAAAGATTTTTCTACCGGAAAAGGGGGAACGGCAATTTCTTTTCTGATGGAAATCGAAAACTTCACTTATCCCGAGGCGCTTCGCCATGCGGCTAAAAAGTATGGAATAGAGATAGAGGAAGATCAGCAGGAATATTCTGAGGAAGCTAAACAGGCACACTCCGAAAGAGATCAGCTCTATAAAATCCATGAAGTTGCGAACAATTATTTTCAGGAACAGCTTTGGGATTCTGAAGAGGGAAAAAACATAGGATATGCCTATTTTAAGGAACGTGAGCTTAAAGATGAAACCATTAAGAAGTTTCAACTGGGATATTCACCTGAAAAGAAAAATGCCTTTACGGAATATGCTTTGGAAAAAGGATATTCTCGGGATATTCTTGAAAAATCAGGACTTTCCATTTTTCCTGAAAACAGCCCGGCTGGTATAGACCGTTTCAGAGAACGTGTTATTTTCCCTATCCATAGTTTTTCGGGAAGGGTTTTAGGTTTTGGAGCCAGAATTCTTAAAAATAATGTAAAGACTGCGAAATACCTGAATTCTCCCGAGACGGAAATTTATCATAAATCCAATGTCCTTTACGGGTTAAGCCAAAGTAAGCAGGCTATTTCCAGAAAAGATAACTGTCTTTTGGTGGAAGGATATATGGATGTGATTGCACTTCATATGTCGGGAATTGAGAACGTGGTAGCCAGCTCAGGAACGTCTCTGACTGTTGATCAGATCAAACTGATTAAAAGACTGACGGAAAATGTTACTATTCTCTTTGATGGGGATAATGCAGGAATTAAAGCGAGTTTCCGGAGCATTGACATGCTTCTAACGGAAGGAATGAATATCCGTGTTTTACTATTTCCGGAAGGTGATGATCCTGATTCTTTTGCAAGAAAGCATCCGCAGGAATATGTGGAGAATTTTATTGAAAAAGAAGCAACGGATTTTATTGATTTCAAAGCGGAAATTCTTCTTAAGGAAGCTGGAAGTGATCCTATTAAAAAGGCTGATGCCATCAGGAATATTGTGAAATCTGTCTCATTTGTACAGAATGCCCTTAAACGGGAAGTATATCTGAAAGAAGTTTCCAATAAATTCGGATTGTCCGAGCAAAGTCTTTTTAATGAACTGGATGTCCAAAAACAAATCACCCAAAACCAGACTCAAAATATTCAGCAGCGGGAAAATAAAGCTACAAAGCTGGAAGTTGTTCCTAAACCTGAGCAGGAAATAGATTCCGTTCAGTTTAATATATTTCATCAGGAGAATAAGCTGATTGATTTAATGCTTATGTTTGGTGATGTGGTGCTTCAAAGGAGAAATGATAAACAGGAGAAGTATGAAATCACCGTAATTGAAGAAATTCTGCATCATTTTGATGAAGAACAGTACGAATTTCAGATTGAAACCAATAAGAAAATTATTGATAACATCAAAGATGGTATTGAACATGAAGAGTTAAGAGCCGGAAATTTCTTTTTGACTCTGATGGATGAAGATATCACGACCAAAGTGGCTGATGCTCTGATGATCCCAAATGAATTAAGTGACTGGACCACGCGAAATATATTTCCTCCTACCATCGGAGATTTTGTAGCAGTGGAGGTGGAGAATGATATTTTAATTCATAAATATTATTATATTCACTTTATCATTAAACAGATGACCGCAGAATTTGAGGATTATAGAGATAAAGATCCGGAAAGATACTATGATTCAATCAAAAAAATCATGATGCTGAATGAGTTTTCAAAAAAGATAACGGAAAAATTAGGATGGTCACCTGTGACAAAAAGTCCTATAAAATTTTAGGAATAAAAGTTGTAATTTAAACAACACTAATATTTATAAAATAATACAAGTAGAAATATGGACATTAAAAAGGAATTCAGAGATTTCTCTGTAAAACACTTAGGAAATAACGGTTTAGTGACCGATCAGTATATGGGAATGTATGGACCAACGAATCTTACGCCGTACATTATGGAAGAAAGAAGATTAAATGTGGCTCAGATGGACGTTTTTTCACGTCTGATGATGGACAGAATTATCTTTTTGGGAACCGGAATTGATGATCAGGTAGCTAATATCGTCACAGCACAGCTTTTATTCCTTGAAAGTTCTGACCCTTCCAAGGATATTCAGATCTATATTAACTCTCCCGGAGGTAGTGTATATGCCGGATTAGGAATTTATGACACTATGCAGATCATTAAGCCTGATGTAGCAACTATCTGTACAGGTATGGCAGCTTCAATGGGTGCTGTGTTACTGGTAGCCGGAGAAAAAGGAAAACGTTCTGCTCTTAAGCACTCAAGAGTAATGATCCACCAGCCTTCAGGAGGTGCTCAGGGAGTAGCTTCCGATATGGAGATCAACTTAAGAGAAATGTTGAAATTGAAGAAGGAATTATATGATATCATTGCTCATCATTCAGGACAAACGTATGACTGGGTAGAAAAATCATCTGACAGAGATTATTGGATGACTTCAGAAGAAGCGAAAGAATATGGTATGGTAGATGAAGTTTTACAGAGATCAGCTGATAAAAAATAAAATATTTTTCATCAATAAAAAAACCGCACTGATTAAAGTGCGGTTTTTTTATTAATAGCAATGTAGCATAGTATCAATTGTTATTTTTTATTCTTAGGATATATTGTTATTTTGTGGGACTATTTAACTTTTGGCCAAGGCAGATATCCTTTTTTCTCATTTAACCTGTTATACTCTTTGGCTTTTTTTAAGGGGATACTGATATGATCATATCCCGTTACCCTCCCAGCATTCGGGAAGTAATCCCTTTTTTACTGCTTAACTCAGAAATGACAATTCCTATTAAGTGTATCACAATGAAAATAGGAAATACATACAGTGCCCATTTATGTACCGCTTCCATGGGCTTTTTTAAAGATCCGTCTCCCCATTTCAGATAAAAGCCGGTAATAATAAATACTGCAATAAAAATATAAAATATGATATATATTAAACCCTGCAATCTTTCTTTGGCAGGAACACTTCTTTTGAACGGATTAGGAAATCTGATTCCTCCTAATATCATGTAAATAATCCGTAGTCCAAATAAAAACAACATAGCATAAGCTGCCCATTCATGCCAATGCCACATAGGAGAAAGAATCGTTTTTGCAATACTTATTTTTTGTTCTTGGGAAATGAGATTAGGAACATTTTGTTCTATGGCATTCAGAATGGTTTTTTTTCCCATCCATTTCATTCTTAAAAAACCGGTAATGAATAATAATGTCATGGATATGGCAATGAGCCAATGTAATAATCTGTGCACTCCCGGAAAGCGGGTCGAAATTTCTTTTTTCATAAGATAAATGTTTGTTTAGAAA
>NZ_JALAHD010000241.1 GCF_022712095.1 Chryseobacterium sp.
AAATGATAAGATATGAATGGTCCAAAACAAAGAATTATAAATGTTACATTCGATCTGTTTTTTAAGCAAGGATACAATTCTACGGGAATTAATCAGATTATTTCAGAAGCTAACGTGGCCAAAGCAAGTTTTTATCAGCATTTTAAATCTAAAGAAGATTTATGTGTTGAATTTTTGAATCTAAGACATTCTTTTTGGTTTGATCAGCTTAATCAATTCTTACAGCAAAAGAACAGTAGAGAGTCTAAAGTAATCGCTGCATTTGATTTTTTGATGGAAATGAATAAAAAAGAAAGCTTCAGAGGATGTAGTTTTCTCAATATTCTCTCTGAAATTCCAACAGATAACACGAAAATACTTAATGTGATTCAACTTCATAAAACAGAGCTCAGAAAATACTTTTTGGACCTCTTAGACGATCAGGATCTTTCTGATCATATTTATATGTTATTTGAAAGCTGTATAATAGAAAGTCAGCTTTTTAAATCAAATGAACTGATAGAAAAATCAAAAATCATAATCAACAAATTAATTAATAATGGAACAAAAGCACCCCCTTCCTCCTTTTACTTTTGAAACGGCTAAAGAGAAAATACAGATTGCAGAGAATGCATGGAACAGCCAGGATCCGGTAACGGTTTCCAAAGCTTATACAGTTGATAGTGAATGGCGGAACCGAGATGTCTTTGTAAACGGCAGAGATGAAATTGTAGAGTTTCTTGAAAAGAAATGGAAGAAAGAACTTAATTATAAACTTAAAAAAGAATACTGGGCACATACCGGCAATCGCATAGCAGTACGATTTGAATATGAATACCAGATAGAAAGTGGAGAATGGTTCAGAGCTTACGGAAATGAAAACTGGGAATTTGATGAAAATGGCTTAATGGCTAAAAGATATGCAAGTATTAATGATCTGTCCATAAAAGAAGAAGAAAGGAAGTTCAAATAGTTATTTGGATCCACGGGATACTTTAAAAAAATAAAATGTTTTTATTGAATTAATAGAAACAGTCTTCAGCCGGTTTTCCATTTTATGGTATTAAAGATGGCTTTAGCCGAAACCTAATTTCAACCCTCTTCAATTTTAGAAAATAAAAAAGCCCTCTATATTGAGGGCTTTGTATGATATAAATTCTAGTTTAGTTAAGCTAAAATTCTTTTTACCGCTTCTTTCACAGCTGCTGCATCAATTTTATACTTCTTCATCAGTTCAGCCGGAGTTGCAGATTCTCCGAAAGTATCATTCACTGCAACAAACTCCTGTCTTGTAGGTCTTTTTCTTGCTAACATTCCTGCTACAGACTCGCCTAAACCACCAAGATAGTTATGCTCTTCAGCAGTTACAATCTTACCTGTTTTTTCAACGGATTTTAAGATGATTTCCTCATCTAAAGGTTTAATGGTGTGGATATTGATCACTTCGCAGGAGATACCTTCTTTTTCAAGCTCATCTGCTGCTACAAGAGATTCCCATACAAGATGTCCGGTTGCTACAATAGTTACATCTTTACCTTCCTGTAAAAGAATTCCTTTTCCGATTTCGAACGGCATATCCTCAGGAATGAATACCGGTACTGTAGGTCTTCCGAATCTTAAATAAACAGGACCTTCATAATCAGCAATAGCAATTGTAGCTGCTTTTGTCTGATTGTAATCGCAAGGGTTAATAACCGTCATTCCCGGAAGCATTTTCATCATTCCGATATCTTCCAGTACCTGGTGAGTTGCTCCATCTTCCCCTAAAGTAAGTCCTGCGTGAGAAGCACAAATCTTTACGTTTTTTCCGGAATAGGCAACAGACTGACGGATCTGGTCATATACTCTTGAAGTAGAGAAGTTAGCAAAAGTTCCTGTGAATGGAATTTTTCCAGTGATACTAAGTCCTGCTGCGATTCCTATCATATTGGCTTCAGCAATTCCTACCTGAATAAATCTTTCAGGAGCCTTTTCAATGAATTTTTCCATTTTCAATGATCCGATAAGGTCTGCACAAAGTGCTACCACATTAGGATTTTTGTCAGCCAGTTCTGCTAAACCGGCACCGAATCCGGAACGCGTATCCTTTTTTTCTGTATATGTATATTTCATTTTTATTTTTTTAATCAAGATTTTTTAAATAGTTGTTGAGTTTCTTTTTATCAGATTGATCGAGCTTTTCCTGAATATCATTAAAATATAAAACTTCACGCCTTATTTCGTCTAAAGTGGTTTTGATCGCCACATTATGATATTCGGCTTGGGTAAGATACATATCACATATCTGACCTACATAATTTCTTACATGATCTTTTAGTTCTTTATGGGTAAACGCCGGAATGTGTTTTTCAAAATTTTGGCAATGCTCAGGAAGTCCTTTCCAAAGTTTTTCGCTAGGGATAATATTGACAGCAAAACTGTCTCCTTCTTCAGGTCCTTTTTTATATTCAGAAATATAATCCGGAATACCATAATCATTCATGTAATCGTCCGATATAGCAGCGGCAGAATCTACAGCAATAGCTGTGGAATCGTTATCATAAAATTTTTTTTCATTTTTATAAACTAACATAATAGAATCCTGCTTTCTCTGATATTCTGTCATAGCTTTTACATGATCAAAATACACATGGTTTTCAGAATCTCTCTTAGAGTTTAAGAGAACATATTCGTCATCATAATTCTCTTTGGGACCGGCTTTCAGAATGAATCCGCGAATACCGGAACTTTTATTGATTTTTGTTTTACCGATAAACTGATTTAATATTCCGTTTAAAATACTGAAATTATTAAGAGATGTTGATCTGTCATCTATACATAATTGAAGAGGGTCCTTATCTCCTTCCTCTGATTTCTCATAAATCAGATAATGAGAACAGGGAATCCCCAAAATGGTTTCTTTAGTATTCAATTTTTTTGATTCGAGAATTAATCCTTCTCCTTCATCATAATATCTGTATCCATATCCATAAAAAGAGGATAGATTTAATCCGGAAAGATGATTATTCATATCTAAAGAAACATTACTTGTTCCAAGAGCATCGGTGAAAAAATATAGAGGAAAGTCTTTAATGTTTACTTTTGTAAGAAATTCATTGTTATTACTTGCATACATCTTTACAGGATAAGAATTACCACGTTTTTCTTTGTATACATAATCATATTCCTGAGAGAAAGATATTTTTTTCTCCTGAGAAATTCCCATGATAAAATGGGTAAGAAAATAAATGAAAATGAATTTTTTCATATCAATCTGATGAGTCTCGTATGATTAATAATCAGCAGGGGCTTCCAAATATAATTGTTTGAATGCTGTCTCCAGTTGCTCATCGTTAGGAGCTTTCCCGTGCCAAGCATGAGTTCCCATCATATAATCTACTCCGTAACCCATTTCTGTGTGAAGGATAATAGCTACAGGTTTTTCTTTCCCGGTTTCCGATTTTGCTTTTTCAAGGATAGCAATTACAGCTTCAAGGTCGTTACCATTCTTTTCTTCTAAAACAGTCCATCCGAAGGCTTCCAATTTAGCATGCAGATCTCCTAAGCTTAGTACATCATCAGTATCTCCATCAATCTGACGTCCATTATAATCAATAGTAGAAATGATATTGTCAACTTTTTTAGCTGCAGCGAACATTAAAGCTTCCCAGATTTGTCCTTCCTGTAATTCTCCGTCTCCATGAAGAGAATAAACAAGAGACTGATCTCCGTCTAATTTCTTTCCTAACGCAGCACCTAATGCTACTGAAAGTCCTTGTCCGAGAGATCCGGAAGCAATACGTATTCCGGGTAGCCCTTCATGAGTTGTAGGGTGACCTTGTAATCTTGAATCCAGCTTTCTGAATGTTCTTAATTCATCTACAGGGAAAAAGCCAAATCGTGCTAAAGTAGAATAGAAAACCGGTGAAATGTGACCATTGGATAAATAAAAATGATCCTCATTCTTTCCTTCCATTGTGAAAGGTAATTTATAATTCAAGACTTTACCGTAAAGTGCTGTAAAGTATTCTGTACAGCCTAAGCTTCCGCCCGGGTGCCCTGAATTAACAGCATGAACCATTCTTAAAATGTCTCTTCTGATTTGTGTAGTAAGAGTTTTTAGCTCCTCAATACTTTTACTCATTATTTCTGATTTATTTGTATGCGAATTTACAATTTTTTAATGGCTTTTGGAAATGGAGTTAATGATGTCTATCTGGGATTAACACCCCTCATTTAAGAATACGGAAATTTCTGTAACAATATTATTGACGAATCTGAAAGTTAATTCCGTTCCGGCGTCTCCGTCAACGATTGCAAAATAATTTTCATTCTTTAATTTTTCTCCGGTTTCACTCCAGGCCGGATAAGCCCGGAAACTTTGAAAGTTTTTATAAGCATTGATTACTTCATCTTTGGTGCTTCCAACTCCAACACCACTTTTAGTTCTGAATTTTCTACTTTTTGTAATAATTCCGTAAACTACCCACGCATTAGTGTTTTTCTCATTGATATACCTTTCATCTATAAGAAGTCTTATAGATTCACCTTTATAAGTGACTGAGCTTTCTCCTGTATGGGAAACTTTGGTGCGGGAAACCTTTTCTACACTACTTTTTTCCATGTCGATTTTATAGGGGCCTATTCTTAGGGTAGAAGCCTCAAAATCCTCCTGTGCGGAAATAAAACTAAATGTAAATACAAATAGTAATAGTGAAATGAATTTTTGCATGATCGTGTTTTATTTAAAATTATTTTTTTCTGATGAGCCATAAACCGATGAAGGTTAGAAGGCCATTGATGATAAGCAATTCTAAGCCTATTTTAAATTCCCCGAAAATGTTTTCCTGATATTTATCAATGAAGAATGAGATCACAGGAGCAATAATGCAGATATAAGGGACCAGCTGATCTTTAACTTTATATTTTGTAAAGATTCCGAAAGCAAAAAGCCCTAAAAGCGGACCATACGTAAATCCTGCCAGTTTTAAGATCAATCCGATCATCGAATTATCATTAATAATTTTAAAGATAACCACCATAATAAGAAAAGAAAGTGCTACGATCAGGTGAATATTCTTTCTGAATCTTTCTTTCTTTTTAGTATCCCAGTCTTTATCCTTCATTCCGAAAACATCTATGCAGAGAGAAGAGGTAAGGGCTGTCATAGCTCCGTCAGCACTAGGGAACAATGCCGAAATTAAGGCAATGATAAATATAATCGAGATAAAACTGGGCATATGATTTAAAGCAATATCAGGGAAAAGCTGATCTCCAGAACTTACAACGTTTTCTGCAGCTCCATAAAGGTGAAGAAGCCCTCCCATATAAAGGAAAAGTGCGATAACTCCTAATAAAATAAATCCGAGTGTCACCATGTTTTTTTGAGAATCTTTCAGTTTGGTAACAGATAAACTTTTCTGCATCATCTCCTGGTCAATTCCTGTCATAGTAATCGTAATAAAAGCGCCGGCAAGAATTTGCTTGATAAAAAAGCTTTTTTCATTCGGGTTAAATTCAAAAACTTTAGTATATCCTTTTTCCTGCATGGCAATCAGGCTTTCCCCTAAATTTAATCCAAGATGGTTCAGCATGTAAACTGTGCAGATAATCAGACCTAAAAGCATACACGACGTCTGAAGTGTGTCCGTCCATACAATCGTTTTCACACCACCTTCATAGGTGTAAAGAATAATCATTAAAAGAATGATAAGCGTAGTAACGATGAAAGGAACTCCCAGACTGTCCAGAATAGAAACCTGAAGGATATTCACTACCAAGTATAATCTTGCTGTAGCTCCCACAAGACGGGAAATAATAAAGATCCAGGCTCCTGACTTATAAGAAAGCTGTCCCATTCTTTGCTGAAGGTAGCCATAAATAGAGGTGAGCTGCAAACGGTAATAGAGGGGAAGCAGTACATAAGCGATAGTAACATATCCTATAAGATATCCTAAAGTGATCTGTAAATAGGCAAAGCTGTCTTTCCCTACAGCACCCGGAACACTTACGAAAGTAACTCCCGATAAGGAAGTTCCTATCATCCCAAAAGCCACAAGCATCCAATTACTTTTACGGTTTCCTATAAAGAAACTTTCATTATCACTTCCTTTTCCTGTTTTGTACGCTACCCAAAGTAGTAAAGCAAAGTAAATAATGATGATAGACAGTAATATAATTGGAGACATATTTTTACAATTAAAAATTTTACAAATATAGTTTTTTTCATTTCTAGTAAAAAAACAAAAAACCTTCTGAAATTTCAGTTTCAGAAGGTTTTCTATGTAATTTTTTTATTTAATTATACCAGTACATCCTGCAGGCTTGCATCCTTTTGAAAAGAAGCCTTTGCAAACGGGCATAAAGGAATAATTTTTTTACCTTCTTTTCTTGCAAACTCTACAGCAGCCAAAAGCATTTCTTTACCTACACCCATTCCGTTGTATGCTTCTTCTACCTCTGTGTGATCTATAATGAATCTTTCGTCTCCGGCCCAGGTGTAAGTCATGGTTCCGGCATGTTTTCCACTTATAAAAGCTTCAAAGTGACCGTGTTTTTCTCCGTTGTTTTGTTGTACTTCTATCATGTTATACAAATTTGGTATTAATTTCTATTTCGTTAGTTAAGAGTTTGTGAACAGGACATGCATCAGCAATAGTGTGAAGTCTTTTTATTTGTTCCTCATCTATGTCGGTTCCTTCAAAGCTGATATTTCTTTTGAAAATAGCCGTTTTGGTTAAAGGATAATTTTCCATTTCCACCTCTACATCTATTTTTTCTACATTCCATTCTTTTCTATCGATATACATTCTCAAAGTAGCAGCTGTACAGCTGGCCAAAGAGGTGGCCAGAATTTCAAAAGGATTTAACCCTTTATTCTGTCCTCCTTTGTCTACAGGTTCATCAGTTATGATTGTATTTTCACCTGCCGTTACCTCTGTATAATATTTGGTTGTTCCTAGACTCGCCTTTACAGTTACTGACATTATTTATCGGTATTAAATTTATAACTTAATGCACCGGATGGACATTGATCGATTTGACTTTGTAATTCAGCAGGAGTAGCATTTTCAGCTTTTATCCATGGTCTTGTCTTCGGATTGTAAACCTGAGGTAATGTTTTGACACAAACCCCGGAATGAATACATTTCTTAGGCTGCCAGATTACTGTAATTTCTCCGTTTACATACTCATGTGTTTCCATAATCCATACTTTTTTAATGGTTAATTACCTTCTAGGTTCTCAACCTGATTTTTAAAATTTTCTATTTTTTCCTTTATTTCTTTTAGTATTTCAGGTTGAATGATGCCACTTTCCATATCGAAGTTTTCGTAAAATTTAGGCAAGGAAAATGTTTCTTTTATCTCAGCTCCAAACTGTGGAAAGAAAGTCTTTGCAGTATTCATTACATTTCCTCCTCCATAACCTCCGGGAGAAGTGCTCATTAAAAGCATGGGTTTATTTTGAAATACTTTTACATTGATTCTTGAAGCCCAGTCGAAAACATTTTTAAAAGCAGCGCTGTATGATCTGTTGTGTTCCGCAAGGGAGCATATAATTATATCACAATCTTCAATTACTTTTAAAAATTGGTGGGCTTCATCAGGAAATCCTTTCTTCTCAATATCTACCGAAAAAACAGGCATGGCATAATCATTAAGATCTATAAGGTTTATTTCATGATCCTGAAAATCTTTCAATACAAACTTTACCAGTTCCCGGTTGATGGAAGTCGAGGATGAGCTTCCTGCAAATGCTAATATTTTCATGTTTTTCTCTGAATGATTTATTTACGTTTTAGAATAGCTTTGGGAAGAGGTACAAATTCATCCTCATCTCCCGGAACTAATGGGAAAGCATCATGATTCTGATCATTCCAGTTCACTTTAGCCTGCTCCAGTAATTCTTTATCGGAATTCACAAAATTCCAGAAAATAAAACGTTCTTCTTCAAAAGGTTCACCCCCAAAAAGGTATACCGTAGAATTTTCACTCATCTCAAATTCACAAAGAGAAGTTTCCTTGGCGATAAGAAGCTGTTTAGAACCATAACTGTTTCCTTCAATATTTACTGTCCCGTCCAATACATACATGGCTGCTTCTCCGTAGAGATCCCTGCCGATACTTATTTTTTGAGGTTTTTTGGTTTTGATTTCAATGAAAAATAATTTGCTGTGAACGGGAACCGGTGATTTTTTTCCAAATGCTTCCCCAGCTATTAGTTTATAATGAACATCATTATCTTCCCATGAAGGAATATCTTCCGCTTCAGTATGGTGAAAGGTGGGTTCGGTCTGTTCCAGATGCTTCGGCAAGCCTACCCAGATTTGGAATCCATGAAGTTTTTTATCCGTATGTCTCAGGTATTCAGGTGTTCTTTCTGAATGAACGACTCCCTTTCCTGCTGTCATCCAGTTGACAGCACCCGGTTTTATTTCAACGGCACTTCCGATGCTGTCACGGTGGAAGATAGCACCTTCAAAAAGATAAGTTAAAGTAGAAAGCCCGATATGAGGATGAGGAGGAACATCGAGATTCTGATAGTCTTTTAAATTCGATGGTCCCATATGGTCGATAAAAACAAATGGACCTACAGCTCTTTTTTCACGGAACGGCAAAAGTCTTCCAACCAGGAAATTACCTATGTCAGCCGCTTTTTCTTCAATGATAAGTCCTATATTAGACATAATAAGAGTAAGTTTTTTAAGTTATTGATTAGCTAATTTAATTAATCTTTTAGGTTTCTGTTCTATTTTATTTTAATTAAAGTTTTTTATATAGTGCAATTTTTTTATGAATAAATATCATTCATTCCTGATAAATTTTACACAATATCACATAGCTTTTTTAAAGTTAGTAAAAAAGAAATTAGTATCACAAAAACTGAAATTAAGATTCTTTTAAATGTGATGACCTTTGCAGTCAGTCTTCCATATATCCGAATCTTCCGGTATTATAATCATCAAAAGCCTGCATGATTTCTTCTCTGGAATTCATGACAAAAGGACCGTGGCTGTATATTGGCTCATTAATAGGTTCCCCACTCATGATAAGTACAATGGAATCTTCGCTGGCTTCGATCGTAAAGTTTTCTCCTTTATTTTCAAACAAAATAAAATGATTAGCAGATGCTTTTTCTGAGCTGTTAATAATAATACTCCCTTCTATTACTAATGCTGCTGTATTATAATGTGAAGGAAATTCAAAAGCAGCTTTTCCACCGGCTTTTAACTTTGCATTCATAAGGTGTAAGGGAGTAAAAGTAGAAGCGGGACCGACCTGCCCTTTATATTCCCCGGCAATAATTTCAATGATTCCGTTTTCTGCCAGATCCACTTTGTTCATTTCAGAATTTTTAATGGACTGGTATTGGGGTTTGCTCATTTTATCTTTAGCAGGAAGGTTTACCCAAAGCTGAACCATTTGAAATATACCGCCGGTTTTAGACCATTCCCTTTCATGATATTCTTTATGAAGGACCCCTTTGGCAGCCGTCATCCACTGTACATCACCTTCTCCGATAACGCCTCCGCCTCCTGAGCTGTCATGATGTTCCACTTTTCCTTGGTAGGCGATGGTAACCGTTTCAAAACCTCTGTGAGGATGGACGCCGACACCTCTTGGAATTTCGGAACCATTAAAATGAAATTTTGCATTATAATCTAAAAGAATGAATGGATCCATTCTCTTCATTTCCAATTGTTTTACACTAGGGATAAAATTGTGAACTCTAAAACCATCCCCCACGAAATGAGCAGGTTTTGGAGGGATTATGATTTCTACTTTTTTAGTTGCCATAATGATTGTTGTTATATTTATAACAAAATTATTACAGCTACAGTTCAAATCCATTGACCTGTGATAATTTTGGAGAATTGTAAAATAAAGCTTTATTATTTATTAAAAGGAGAAGATTATTCCTATGATTTTAAATTTTTCCCATCAGAAATATGCAGTCTCCTGAATATAAATGCTGAAAATATGGTGAGGATTCCTACTGTCAAAAATGTATAACGAAAGGCATTATGAATTTCATTATTGATAAAGTTGGAAGTTTCAAATAATTTTAAAATAATTAATCCAAATGCAATTCCAAAACCTATCGCGAGTTGTTGATTTACTGATAGCAAAGAGTTTCCGCTGCTGGTTTGGAAATTTCTCAGGTCAGCGATTGAAATTGTATTCATGGAAGTGAACTGAATGGAATTGAAAAAACCTAAGGCTGTAATAATAGGAATAAACCAATACAAAGACGCATCCGCTCCGGGAATCCCCAGACAGCATATTAATATCCCGATGATTAATGTGTTGGCTATTAGGGTTTTGCGGTATCCATATCTGTTTAAGATTCTGATGACATACGATTTTCCGAATATGGCCATAATAGCCATGGGGGCAACAATCCATCCGGAGGTAACCGCTGATTGCTTGTATGCTATTTGTATCATCAGCGGAAGCAGTAAAGGAACAGAACTGATCCCTAATCTTGTTGCTAAGTTTCCTACGATTCCGACCCGGAAAGTCCTTACCTGAAATAAGTTAAGTGGGAAAATAGGGTTCTTTCCTTTTTTGGCATGTTTGTAATAATAATATAGAAATAAGAATCCTAAAATAAAAACAAGCAATACCGGCGTTATATTCTGCATGTCTCCAAATAGTTCCAAAGAGACGGAAAGTAAAAGGGAAGCTGCCGCAAAAATGAGAAAACCTTTTAAATCAAAGTCTACGGAGTCTGATTTATAATTCGGCATGTATTTAAGACCTAAAAAAATTCCAATAATTCCAATCGGAATATTAATCAGGAAAATCCAGTGCCAGGAGAAGTAATCTACCATATATCCTCCCACTAAAGGGCCCAGAACAGGTCCTATCAGTGCAGGAATGACAGCGAAATTCATCGCCTTTACTAGCTCATTTTTATCAAAAGTTTTAATTAATGCCAGTTTTCCTACAGGAGTCATTAAGCTTCCTCCGACTCCTTGCGCGACCCGTGATATGACTAGTTGAGTTAAATTTTGGGATAATGCGCAGAAAAGTGATCCAAGACTGAAGAAAACCAGAGAAATAATAAATATCTTTTTAGTTCCAAACCGATCTGCCAAAAAACCACTGGCAGGCATGAAAACAGCTAATGTCAATACATAGCTGATAATAGCATTTTGCATATTAAGTGGTGATTCCTGCAGATCTTTTGCAATGGAAGGCAGTGATGTATTCAGAATGGTGGAGTCCAGCATCTGCATGAAGATTGCTGTCGCAAGGATCAGAGGCAGTATTTTTTTTGTCGTTGTTTGCGATGAGATTTCTGACATTGTATTTTTTGTAAGCTCTAAACGTAAGTGTTTAAAGTAAGAATCTATTCCGAATATAAAATTAAAAAAGTCTTGTGGACTTTCACAAGACTTTTTTCAATTATTTCTTAGTTTTTTCTACTCCCTTCCATTCTTCGCCTTTTTTCTTGTACTGACTTAAAACGAAAGTTTTAAAATCTTTTGTTTTGTACTCTATATTATCAGTGTTCTGCTCAAAAGGCATAATATAATAATAATCAACATCTGTTTTGTCCGTTTTATTTCCTTTCTTTACAGTAGGAAGATATTTTGAAAACTTATAATTCGGTAGATATTGTTTCAGAGAAGTATAGAACTTTTTGTCATCTTCTCCAGGAATAATATCTACAACCTGGAAATCATCCTTTTTCTTATCAATCCATAGATAATAGGTTTTGTCTTCATTAAGGTTTCTGTTGAAAGAATTAAAGGCGAACAATTCTTTAGGAACCAGTTCTTTGATTTTTTCAGGATCCACCTTAGTGTAATATTGCCCTTTTAAAGGATCTACATAAGTTTCCAGATTGTACATCAATACCTCATTATTCTGGAAGTTTTTATTTTTAAAATATTGATTGAGAGATAATTCTGCTGTTGCTCTCAGCTCTTTTCCTCTTTCGTCCAGCTTTTTAGTTGGATTCTGAGGATTTACTTTTTTTACAAATTCATAAAGAATAACCGGCTTTATATCCTGAAGATGCGGATATGTCTTTAATTGTTCCGCTTTTACCAGCCAGTAATATTGTTGATAATAATCTTCTTTTTCACTGTCTTTGACATTTTTGTAGGTCAGAGCTAGTTTCTTAGAGTTAAGATATTTCCCAAATTTGCCTTGCCCAAAAGCAAAATTTAAAGATAATAAAGCAAAAAAAACAGTAATATTTCTTCTCATTTTTATAAATATGAATTTTTCGTTTTCCAAATATAATTATTTATTAGATATTATCTTTGATTGTTAGTTAAATTCTGTTCGAATTATTGATGTTAATTCAAAAAAAAATCCTGTATTGCTACAGGATTGATAAAATTTATAAGTTACATGATCTCTATTCATAAGAAGTTTGATGTACTTTGACAGCTCTTCCACTCGGATCATTCATCTTTTTGAATGCTTCATCCCATTCGAGTGCAATAGGAGTAGAGCAGGCTACAGAAGGTACGGAAGGTACTGTTGCAGCAGCTGTTTCGCTAGGGAAGTGTTCTTCGAAAATAGTTCTGTATCGATATTCTTCCTTGTTTTGTGGGGTGTTCAGAGGGAATCTGAACTTGGCATTTGCCATCATCTCATCACTCACTTCTTTTTCAGCAACATCTTTTAAAGTGTCTATCCATGAATATCCCACGCCGTCCGAAAACTGTTCTTTCTGTCTCCATACAATAGATTCAGGTAAAATGTCTTCAAAAGCTTTTCTTAAAACCCATTTTTCAATTTTTCCTTCCGCAGGATTTACCATTTTATCTTTTGGGTTAATGGTCATAGCAATGTCCATAAATTCTTTGTCAAGGAAAGGAACCCTTCCTTCAATTCCCCAGCTCATTAGTGCTTTATTTGCTCTAAGACAATCATAAAGGTGAAGTTTTCCTAATTTTCTTACTGTTTCTTCATGGAATTCTTTAGCATTAGGCGCTTTATGGAAATACAGATAACCTCCGAAAAGTTCATCAGAACCTTCTCCTGAAAGAACCATTTTGATTCCCATTGATTTTATCACTCTTGCAAGAAGATACATAGGAGTGGAAGCTCTGATAGTCGTAACATCATAAGTTTCCAGATGATAGATTACATCGCGTATCGCATCTAAGCCTTCCTGAACCGTAAAGTTGATTTCATGATGAACGGAACCTATATGGTCAGCCGCTTTTTTAGCAGCCGCCAGATCCGGAGAACCTACAAGTCCTACTGCAAAACTGTGAAGTCTCGGATACCAGGCTTCCTGAGTATCTCCACTTTCTACCCTTTGTCTTGCAAATTTTGCTGTAATGGCTGAAATTACCGAAGAATCCAATCCGCCGGAAAGAAGTACACCATAAGGTACATCACTCATCAATTGTCTGTGAACAGCATCTTCAAGCCCTTTTCTAAGTTTGTCAATATCTGTGGAGTTATCTTTTACATGCTCATAATCTTCCCAGTCTCTTTTATACCATTGCTGAAGTTCCTGTCCGTCTTTGCTGTACACAAAATGTCCCGGTAAAAAAGTCTCTATGGTTTTGCAGATCCCTTCCAGGGCTTTTAATTCTGAAGCTACGTAATAATTCCCGTTTTTATCCCACCCCTGATAAAGTGGACATATTCCCATATGGTCTCTTGCGATTAAATAAATATCATTTTTAATATCATAGAGTGAAAAAGCGAATATTCCATTTAGTTTTTCAATGAAATTTTTCCCGTATTTTTCGTAAAGTGCTAAAATTACTTCGCAGTCTGATTGGGTCTGAAACTCGTAATCAGGAAATTCTTCTTTTAGTTCTTTATGATTATAGATTTCACCGTTGACAGCTAAAATAATATTTTGATCTTTAGAAAATAAGGGTTGTTTTCCGGAAGTAGGATCTACAATAGCAAGGCGCTCATGAGAGAATACTACTTTTTCATTTTGAAATACACCGCTCCAGTCTGGTCCTCTGTGGCGTATTTTCTTCGACATTTCTAAAACCTGGGGTCTCAGTGTTTCGGTTTTTTGTTTGGCATCAAACAAACATACAATTCCGCACATAATTTTTTTTCTTTTATTTGTAAGCAAAAATATAATTGATGTTTAAAAATAACAATTAAAATTTTATTTAAGTTTAAAGTATTAATAAAAATTATTTATTTAAAGTATAAATTAAATTGAT
>NZ_JALAHD010000242.1 GCF_022712095.1 Chryseobacterium sp.
TAGTTAAATGGATAATCCTTACAAATAAAAGCTATGGCAGGGGTAATCATGAGACTTATTAAAATTTATTTTGCAGTGGAGATAATTATTTGATTTTCTTTGAGATATTGATTTCTATTTTATTTATTTAAAAATAAAGTATTATAAATTTTATTTATTTTAAAAATGTAGAAATTTTCTTTATTAGGTGGATAGTTTGTTATAGAGGAGAAGAAAGTAAAATATTGGGTTGCTATTTAATTTTCCTAAATTTGTTATTATATTCAATGTTTCCATGCAAAATAAGCTCAAAATTATTAACGATCCTGTTCATGGATTTATCAAAATCCCTTATGAAATTTTATTCGATATTATAGAACATCCTTATTTTCAAAGATTAAGGAGGATTTCTCAGACAGGATTATTGAATCTGATTTTTCCAGGTGCTACCCATACCAGATTTCATCATGCCATAGGAGCCATGCATCTAATGTTTACAGCTCTGGAAACACTTAAGCTTAAGGGAGTTCAGATTTCCAAAGAAGAAGAAAAAGGAGCACTGCTAGCTATATTAATGCATGACATCGGGCATGGACCATTCTCTCATGCTTTGGAAAGTATGTTGATGGATGACTGGCATCATGAGAATTTGTCTTTATTATTAATGAAAAGATTGAATGGAGAATTTGATGGTCAGTTGGGAATTGCTATAGAAATGTTTCAGGGGAAATACCATAGAAAGTTTTTTAATCAGCTTATTTCCTCTCAGCTGGATGTGGATCGTTTGGATTATTTAAAAAGAGACAGCTTCTTTACGGGGGTTTCAGAAGGAAATATCAATACTCAAAGGATAATTTCTATGATGAATGTATGTGAAGAAGGAGAGTTGGTGGTAGACGCAAAGGGTATCTATTCTATTGAAAATTTTTTAACCGCCAGAATGTTTATGTATTGGCAGGTGTATTATCATAAAACTTCCGCTTTAGCAGAATTTCTGTTAGTAAAGATTTTGGAACGTGCCAAGCTTTTGGTTTCGGAAGGTGTGAAACTGGAAGCGACTGAAAATCTTAATTATTTTTTATATCGTGGAAAGAATTCTGCGACCCAGGAAGATATACAGAGGTTTACACAGCTGGATGATAATGATGTAATTCAGGCCATGAAAATATGGCAAAATTCAGATGATGTGATACTGTCTTATTGGTGTAAATGTGTAATTCAAAGAAATATACCTAAAACAATCATTTCATCACATCCATTTGAAAAAGAGTTTATTGAAGAAAAGATAAAAAAGGCCGACGAATTTTTTGGAATTGATAATGGTAAGGAATTGGTGAATGAAATATCAAGAACATTACTGCCTTATAATACCCAAAAACAGCCTATCTATTTATTACAAAAAGACGGAAATAAATTAAGGCTGGAGGAATCTGAGGATCAGATTTTGTCAGGTTTGATCGTTAATAAAACAACCCGATATATCTTGACTTTCCCTCGTGAAATCGTCTAAAGGAAAATCTTAAAGAATCTTAAAATTGCTTATCTGAAAATTAAAAAATGTTTGCGAATTATAGAATTTCTTATCTTTGCAGGATATGGAATTTACAGCTTCGCAAATTGCAAGTTTTATTGACGGGAAAATAATAGGTGACGAAAACGCACTTATTACTGGAGTTTCACCTATTGAAAATGGGGACTTCGGGCATCTTTCTTTTATTGCCCAAGATAGATTTTCTCATTTCTTGGATACATCAAAATGCTCTGTTCTTATTGTTTCGGAAGAACTTCTCACTAAAGATAATTATGTACCCACTATTATTGCTGTAAAAGACGCTTATCTGTCTTTTCAGGTTCTGATGAATTTATATCAGGAGATGCAGGGCAGAAAAGACGGGGTAGAAGATGGCGCTTCTATTCATGATACTGCAACAGTAGGAGAAGGTGTATATATAGGTGCTTTTACCTATGTTTCTGAAAAAGTGAAAATTGGTGAGGGTACGCAAGTTTATCCTCATGTATACCTAGGAAAAGGAGTTAAAATTGGAAAAAACTGTAAAATAGACAGCGGAGCTCGTATATACGATTATTGCATTATAGGTGATAATTGTGTAATCCATTCCAATACGGTAATTGGGGGAGATGGTTTTGGCTTCCAGCCTACAGCCAACGGATTTAAAAAAATTCCTCAATTAGGAAATGTAGTCATTGAAGATGATGTTGAAATAGGCTCTAACTGTAGTATAGATAGGGCTACTATTGGTTCCACAATCATTGGAAAAGGAACTAAAATTGATAACCTTATTCAGATTGCCCATAATGTAAAAATCGGACAGAATAATGTAATTGCAGCTCAGGCGGGAATTGCGGGTTCTACTACTATTGGAGATTGGAACCAGATCGGAGGTCAGGTAGGAATCGTTGGGCATATTAATATTGGAAATCAGGTTAAAGTTCAGGCGCAAAGCGGTGTTAACAATAATATCGAAGATGGTGAAGTTTTATATGGCTCACCGGCTATTTCAGCGTCGGATTTCCGCAGAAATTATGTTCATTTCAGAAACTTTACAAATATTGTAAGTAGAATAAATAATCTTGAGAATAACTCAAAAGATAAAACTAATGGGTGATATGCAAAAAACACTCCGGGAAGAAGTAACTCTTTCTGGAATTGGGCTTCATACAGGTAAAGAAGTAAAACTTACCATAAAACCTGCTAAAGAAAATACAGGTTTTGTTTTTGTAAGAACGGATTTGGAGGGACATCCTCAGGTAGAAGCAGATGTTAATTATGTAGTAGCAACAGAGAGAGGAACTACACTGGAAAAATTAGGAGTGAAAATCACTACATGTGAGCATCTTTTAGCTGCATTAGTTGGTTGTGATATAGATAATGCCTTCTTGGAAATGGATGCTTCAGAACCTCCTATTTTAGATGGATCTTCTAAATATTTTGTTGAAGCCATTGAAAATGTGGGAGTAGTGGAGCAGAACATGGCCAGAGAATATTTGGTTATTAAAGAAGTTCTTAACTATACAGATCCGACTACAGGTTCGGAAATCACTATTATTCCTTCAGACAATTATGAAGTAACTACTATGGTGGATTTTGGGACTAAAGTATTAGGAACTCAAAATGCCACTCTTAAAAATATTTCAGAATTTAAAGATGAAATTTCATCTGCCAGAACATTCAGTTTTTTACATGAACTGGAAATGCTTCTGGATCATGGCTTGATAAGAGGTGGAGATATTTCCAATGCAATTGTGTATGTAGATAAGGATTTAACTCCGGAAACAACAGAGAAATTGAAGAAAGCCTTTGGTAAAGATAATGTTTCTATCAGACCGAATGGAATTCTGGATAACCTTAATCTTAACTATCCGAATGAAGCGGCCAGACATAAATTACTTGATGTAATCGGTGATTTGGCATTAGCAGGGGTAAAGATTAAGGGAAAAGTTATTGCCAATAAGCCAGGACACTATGTAAACACTCAGTTTGCAAAAAAATTAAATCGTCAGTGGAAACTTCAAAAGAAAAAGAATGTTCCCGATTTTGATTTAACTAAAGAGCCTGTTTTTGATATTAACGGGATTATGAGGCTGATGCCTCACAGACCACCGTTTTTATTGATCGATAAAGTGTTGGAACTTTCCGATTCTCATGTTGTAGGATTAAAGAATGTGACGATGAATGAGCCTTTCTTTGTAGGTCACTTTCCGAAAGAACCAGTCATGCCTGGGGTTTTACAGGTGGAAGCATTAGCACAGACAGGAGGAATTCTTGTGCTGGCAAGCGTACCGGATCCGGAAAACTATTCCACTTATTTCATTAAAATGGATAAAGTGAAGTTTAAAAGAAAAGTAGTTCCAGGGGATACTATGATTTTTAAAATTGAACTGATAGAGCCGATAAGAAGAGGTATTGTACATATGCAGGGATATGGATATGTAGGAGATACCGTAGCGGTAGAAGCAGAATTAATGGCCCAAGTTGCAAAAAATAAAGTTGAATAATGATTCATCAATTAGCAGCCGTAGATAAGCGTGCAAAAATCAGCAAAAACGTTATTGTAGAACCATTTACTACAATTGCAGGAGATGTTGAAATAGGAGAAGGAACCTGGATTGGTCCAAATGTGACGATCATGGATGGTGCAAGAATAGGTAAGAATTGCAGAATTTTTCCCGGAACAGTAATTTCTGCCATTCCTCAGGATTTAAAATTCGATGGGGAAGATACACAGGTAATTATTGGAGATGAAACTACAATAAGAGAATGTGTAACAGTCAATCGGGGAACTAAAGCATTGGGATATACTAAAATTGGTAAAAACTGTTTAATAATGGCCACTTCTCATATTGCGCACGATTGTGTGATCGGAGATCATGTGATTATTGTCAATGGCTGTGGTATTGCAGGTCATGTAGAAATTGGAGATCATACGGTAATGGGCGGTCTTAGTGCTGTTCATCAATTTGGAAAAATCGGGAAACACGTGATGATTTCCGGGGGTACATTAGTAAGAAAAGATATCCCTCCCTATGTAAAAGTAGCAAGAGAGCCAATGTCCTATGCCGGGATAAATTCGGTGGGTTTAAGAAGAAGAGGTTTTACCAATGAGAAAATTTTTGAAATTCAGAAAATTTATAGATCTATCTTCCAGATGAAAATGAATGTTTCTCAGGCGGTAACTTATATAGAGAAAGAAATGCTTCCTACAGCAGAAAGAGATGAGATTCTCCAATTTATTCAGAATTCACCGAGAGGTATCGTAAAAGGTTATGGTACTGGTAAAGAAAATAATTAAGAAATTAAAAGACAAACTATAATTAATGGCAACAAGTAACGATATCAAAAAGGGACTTTGTATCGAATTTAATAATGATATTTACAAAGTAATTGAATTCCTTCACGTTAAACCTGGGAAAGGACCCGCTTTTGTGAGAACAAAACTTAAATCTGTAACCAACGGAAAAGTTTTAGATAATACATTCTCAGCAGGGCATAAAATCGACGAAGTAAAAGTAATTACACGTAAGTTTCAATATCTTTATGACGATGAAAATGGTTTCCACTTTATGAATAATGAAGACTTCTCTCAATTATATATCAATAAGGATATGATTGAAAATTCTCAGTTTATGAAAGCGGGAGAAGAAGTGACAATCATTCTAAAAGAAGCAGATGAAACACCTCTTTCTGCCGAAATTCCTCCGACGGTATATCTGGATGTAATTGAAGCTGATCCTGGAGTAAAAGGTAATACCGCTACTAATGCATTGAAAAATGCTATCGTGGAAACCGGAGCACGTGTTATGGTGCCTCTGTTTATCGAACCGGGTGACAAGATAAAAGTAAATACCGAAGATGGTAGTTATTTAGAAAGAGTAAAATAATAAAAAATACTAAATTCGGGGATGCTTACGCTCTCCGAATTTTGTTTTATACGAAAATAAACTTTATGAAATTTTATTCACCTCAGAAACTCAAAACAATTGCAGAACTGATTGGAGCTCAATTTATTGGTCCTGAAGACTTTCCGGTATTGGGAGCCAATGAAATTCATATGGTGAAACCGGGTGATATTGTATTCGTTAACCATCCGAAATATTACGATAAAGCACTTAATTCTGCGGCTACTATCATTTTAATCGATAAAGAAGTAGAATGTCCGGAAGGAAAAGCGCTTTTAATTTCTGATGATCCGTTTAGGGATTTCAATACAATCAATACTCATTTTACTAAAATATATAACTTTACAGAAGAGCTGCACGATATCGAAATTGGGGAAGGTACCAGTATACATTCATCCGCAGTAATTGGAAATAATGTGAAAATCGGAATGAATACCCATATTTTTCCGAATGTTGTCATCGGAGATAGAACGGTTATTGGAGATAATGTTATCATTCAGTCGGGAACCGTTTTAGGAGGCGATGCTTTTTATTACCGTAAGCTTAATGGCAACTTTGACAGAATGATTTCTGTTGGAAATGTTGTTGTGGAAAATAATGTGGAGATAGGAAATAATTGTACTATTGACAGAGGTGTTACAGATTCTACTGTGATTGGTGAAGGTTCTGTTTTAGATAACCAGATTCAGATAGGACATGATACTGTAATTGGTAAAAGATGCCTTATAGCTTCGCAGGTGGGTATTGCGGGATGTTGCATTATTGAAGATGAAGTTACAATGTGGGGACAGGTCGGAATTGCTTCAGGGCTTACCATTGAAAAAGGAACGGTTTTATTGGCTAAAGCAGGGGTAAACAGAGATCTGAAAAAAGGGACTTATATTGGATTGTTTGCTGAAGACTTCAGAACATATCTTAAAAAAGAAGTTAAAGTAAGAAATCTCAAATAAACAAATTGGCTGCTTTGTACAATAAAATCAAAGAAAAATAAGTAAATTTGTAAGAATTAAATAAATCTAAAAATAAATTAAAAAACAACAATAAAATGTCAATTTTAGTAAACAAAGATTCTAAAGTAATCGTACAAGGATTTACAGGGAACGAAGGTACTTTCCATGCGGGTCAGATGATAGAATACGGAACGAATGTAGTAGGTGGAGTTACTCCAGGAAAAGGAGGAAGCGAGCACTTAGGAAAGCCGGTATTTAACACCGTAGCTGATGCTGTGGAAAAAGCGGGAGCTAATGTGAGTATTATTTTCGTACCACCTGCATTTGCAGCAGATGCTATTATGGAAGCTGCTGAAGCAGGAATCAAAGTAATCGTATGTATTACAGAAGGTATTCCTGTAGAAGATATGGTGAAAGTAAAATCTTATATCGCTGACAGAGATTGTAGGTTAATAGGACCTAACTGCCCAGGAATTATTACTTCTGATGAAGCTAAAATTGGTATTATGCCTGGATTTGTTTTCAAAAAAGGTAAAGTAGGTATCGTTTCCAAATCAGGAACTTTAACTTATGAAGCAGCAGATCAGGTAGTAAGAGCCGGTTACGGTATTTCTACTGCTATCGGTATCGGTGGTGACCCAATTATCGGAACTACTACAAGAGAAGCATTAGAATTATTCATCAATGATCCTGAAACAGAAGCAGTAGTAATGATCGGTGAAATTGGTGGCGGTTTAGAAGCTGAAGCTGCAAGATGGTACAAAGCCAGTGGTTCTAAAAAACCTGTTGTTGGATTTATTGCAGGGCAAACAGCTCCTAAAGGTAGAACGATGGGACATGCCGGAGCAATCGTAGGTGGTGCAGAAGATACCGCTCAGGCAAAAATGGAGATCATGAGAGAAAATGGTATTAATGTTGTAGATTCTCCTGCTGATATCGGTGTTACCGTTGCAAAAGTTTTAGGATAATTATAAACAAGACAATATGAAAAAATTTTTATTGGCCTCGGCTATGGCCTTCTCTACTTTATCATTTGCACAAATTGATTTTAGTAGTACAAGATTTGGGGTTACAGCCGGAGGTAACTACTCCAGAGTAAGAAATGCTCACAATCCTTCCGGACCGAGATATACTTTCCAGGCAGGTGGTTTAGCTCTAATTCCTGTAGGAAAAGCTAACCAGTTCTTTTTACAGCCTGAAGTTTTATATTACGGTGCTGGAGAAACAGGAAAAGATAAGGATGCTAAAGGAAAAGATGGATATAATGCTGTTTATGGAAATAACTACTTAAGTGTTCCTATTTATTTTAAAGGGTATTTTTCTGAAGCAGAATCAGAATTCTTCGGAATGGCAGGTCCAAGATTTAACTTTTTACTAAGTCAAAATGTTAAAAATGCACCAGTAGGAAGACCTTATTATGATCCTGATGTAACAGATCCTACCAATCCGAAAGCAAGCGGAAAAGCCAATGGTTTTAACTTTGGTATAGGACTGGGAGTGGGATATAGCTACAAAAGACAACTTGAACTGGCATTGAAATATGATTTCGGTCTTTCTAATACTTATCCAGATCTTAAATATGATAAAGGAGGTACAGATAAAAGTAAATCAGAACAAGTTATCAGTATAGGACTTAGTTATATTTTTCAATAAGAATTTTATATAAACATAAAAAATCCCGGAGAATTATTTTCCGGGATTTTTATTTTATAGGGTTTAAATATATTAACCTTTAACCCATTTCCATAACTCTTTTAATGTAGCCTTATTTCCATACATCAGAATTCCTACCCTATAAATTTTTCCAGCCAGAAATATCATAAAAATAGTAGTTCCCAAAAGTAATACTATTGATAAAACAAGCTGCCATACAGGGACGCCAAAAGGAATACGTGCAATCATAGCAACAGGAGATGTGAAAGGAATTATAGATAACCAGAAACCTAATGGACCATCCGGATTATTCATTAAAGAAAAACTTCCATACATTCCCAACATAAGGGGCAGGATGGCAAATAATGTAAATTGTTGAGTCTCTGTTTCATTATCTACAGCAGAGCCGATTGCTGCATATATTGAGCTATAAAAGATATAACCCAGCAAAAAGAAAACAATGAAAACAAAAATAATCAATGGGAAATTAAGTTCCAGAAGGCTATGTGAAACCTGAGTGGCAACTTGAGTAACATCCAATTTATTTATCATCTCTTCATTTCCTCCCGGAATATTGCTTTGTAATGTGTTAAAACCTGTATTAAGAACAAGAGCTCCCACGACAGACATTGCAATCCAGATAATGAATTGGGTCAAAGCAACCATTGTTACTCCCAAAATTTTCCCCATCATTAAGTCAAAAGGTTTTACAGAAGAAATAATGATTTCTACCACACGGTTATTTTTCTCTTCCAGTACACTTCTCATCACCCGTACACCATAAATAATGATAAACATAAAAGTAACGTACATGAGAATCATGCTTAGTCCGGTTTTTACACCAAATGTAAGGTCATTATCTTCTTTATTGTTTTCAGAAACATTGATGGTTTTAAGCTCAAAACCTTTGTCAAGATTGTTAAGCTGGCTTTCTGCGATGCCCAACTCTTTCATCTTTTCTTTTTTGATGACATTGGCTATGTCCGAAATAATGCGCTGTTTGGTGTCAAACCCGATTTTAGTATTCACCACTAATCGCGATCCCTTTTCTAGGTGATCAAAGTTCTGATTACTTAGCTTTGGAAGAATAAGAATTCCATCTATGGTTTTATTTCTTTTTAAATTATCAACTTTCGACTTTTCAGTTACAGTAGGTACATAGATGTAAGTAAGTTTATCATTTGATTTTAATTGTCCCTGAAACAAGCCGCTGTGGTCAATAACTTCGATAGTATTATGAGATTCGTTAGCCTTAAACATAAGACCGACTAAAGCTCCGAAAGCGATGATTAAAATGGGGGCCAGCAGAGTTAATATGATAAAAGACTTTTTCTTTACCTGCGTAAGAAATTCCCTTTTCGTAATTAAAAAAATATTATTCATAGATTAAGAATGATTGCTTACTGCATTAATGAATACTTCGTTCATACTTGGGATTTTTTCATCAAAGGATCTTATTTTTCCCACATTAATAAGATCTGAAAGTATGCTGTTCTGGTCACTTTCATTTTTCAGCTCAAAAGAGGTGAGATTATTTTCCAAGGTGACATTGAAGATATTATACTTGTTTTTAAAATTTTCAAAATGTTCATCATTTATCTCAGAAACGGTTACCCCAAAAATATTTTTTTTGAATTTCTCTCTTACGTCAAAAACCCGCCCGTCAATAATTTTATTGGAATTATTGATTAAAGCTACATAATCACACATTTCTTCTACACTCTCCATTCTATGGGTGGAAAGAATAATAGTGGTTCCGTTATTTTTAAGATCGATGATCTGATCTTTAATAAGGTTGGCATTTACCGGATCAAATCCTGAAAAGGGCTCATCCAGAATCAAAAGATGGGGTCTGTGAAGGACGGTCACTACAAATTGTATTTTTTGGGCCATTCCTTTAGAGAGTTCAGAGAGTTTTTTCTTCCACCATTGATCAATATTGAGCTTTTCGAACCATTTTTTAGCTTCATTCAATGCATCATTTTTGCTCATTCCTTTTAATTCTCCGAAATAAAGAATTTGATCTCCCACGCTCATATTTTTATATAACCCTCTTTCTTCGGGCATATATCCGATATCTTTGATATGATGGATGTTCAATTTTTCCCCGTTGATTAATACACTTCCGGAATCTGCCTGAGTAATCTGGTTGATGATACGTATAAAAGAAGTTTTTCCGGCCCCATTAGGACCTAAAAGACCATAAATACTTCCTTTTGGAACGTGTATACTGAAATCATTCAATGCTACCTTTTTTCCTGAATTATAGGTCTTGGTAATATGTTCTGCTTTAAGCATTCAAACTGTTTTTACAATTAGTATAAAAATGTTCCGAAAGTTACGGAATAATTAAAACAGAATCAGAATTAATCTATAAGAAAAAACTCCTGACATCAACAGGAGTTTATAATTTATTGTTTTACAATCTGTGTAACTTTTTGTGTATTGTTACTTAGTGTATAGCGTATCAGATATTTGCCGGGTTTTAATTTTTCAAGATTGATTTCTCCTGAGTTCATATTAACGGAGTAACTAGCAACCTGAGTTCCCAAAATAGAATAGAAAGTAACATTTTTTATTTTAAGGAAAGGGTCTTTTGCCTTTACTATAAGGAAATCTTTGGCAGGATTCGGATAAGCTATAAGGACACCGTCATCAGATTTCTGAGCGATAGCATTAGGCTCCCTTAGTTGAGCTTTAAAATTATTGGAA
>NZ_JALAHD010000243.1 GCF_022712095.1 Chryseobacterium sp.
CATTATTTTTCTAAGATTAATAAGAGCATATCTCACTCTTCCTAAAGTAGTATTAATACTCATATCCGTATGGTCCGCAATTTCTTTAAAGCTTAAGCCGTCAAAAAAACGTAATTTAATTACTTCCTGCTGATTTTGAGGAAGATACTGCAGCATTTTCATTAAATCACTCTGTATCTGGTTAGTAACGAGCTGATCTTCAATATTCTCAGAGGGATCCCTGAGTAAATCAAAAATAGAATACTCATCACTTTCAAATGTAGTTTCTGATACTTTAACATTCTTGGATTTCACCCTGAAATGATCAATAATAAGGTTATAAGCGATCCTTTTTGCCCAAAGGATAAATTTACCTTCTTCATTATAACGCTTCTCTTTAAGCATTATAATAATCTTCATAAAGGTATCTTGAAAAACATCATTGGCAAGATCTTCATCATTAATTTTATAAAAAATAAATGTGAAAAGTTCTTTTTGATAACGATGAATAAGTATTGATAAGGCTTCTTCGTCTCCTTCCTGGTAACGAGAAATCAATAAGCTATCCGTTTCTGATTTCATAACTTTCTTCTCTTTATATTATTTGTGTACAATCTTCTTTGTCCAAGCATACTACTTGGTGTTAGCTGTAAAAACAAAACAGTTTTAAGAGTAGAGTTAAATCAATAGGCGAATACGGTTTACGGATGTAAATATAAAAAAAAATTAACAACTGTTAATCATTTATTAAATTTTTATAAAAATATATTAAGAAAAATCACTTAAACATATCATGAATGAAGACAGTCGGGATATTCAGTGTCAAGTTAACATTTACACCTTTGAGCTGTTTCCCGTTGAGCTCTGCATTTCCTACAGGAAAAGCATAGCCCGCTGTAAGGTCTAAAATCCCAAAGAGCGTAACACCTACTTTGGGAGCAATATATTTGGTAGTCCCTTCTGCCCCTATAAGAAAATAATAAGAATGATAGAAATCCACATCTTTTTCAAAATTAAGCAAAACATCAGCCTGCAATTTAGGCATGATAGCAAATTCGGAATAGGTGGAACCCATCAGAGCAGAGCCTCCAAGTCTATATATTACATCATCATTTTTCAGAAATAGCAACTTACCTCCTAATTCTCCAAAACTCTGATTCTGATACACATACCCTGCACTCACCAAGGTATGCATCGTATATTGCGCCTTCATAAAAGTACACGAAAGAAAGAGGGAAACAATAAATACTACAAGTCTAAGGTTCATCATCTCAAATTTAAATTGACGTAAATTTAAAAAAAACTGCTCTATCCGGTTAAAGATAAAGCAGCTTATTATATTAAAAGAAAAAATTAAATTCCAAAAGCGGCTTTAATTTCATCTACTTTATCAAGTTTTTCCCAGGTAAAGAACTCAAGGTCTTTGATAGTAAGCTCATTTTTATGTCCCTTATTGAAAGTCTTATCGGCTTTATAATGCTCTTTACCCATATGTCCGTAAGAAGCGGTTTCCTGATAAATAGGATTTCTTAATTTAAGATTCTGCTCAATAGCATAGGGTCTCAAATCAAAAATAGAAGAGACTTTTTTAGCAATTTCTCCGTCATGCAGGTCTACCTTTGCTGTTCCATTGGTATTGATATATAAACCACAAGGCTCTGCAACACCGATAGCATAAGAAACCTGTACCAAAACTTCATCTGCAACTCCAGCAGCTACTAGGTTCTTAGCAATATGCCTTGTAGCATAAGCAGCACTTCTGTCTACTTTAGATGGATCTTTACCTGAAAAAGCACCACCTCCGTGCGCTCCTTTTCCACCATAAGTATCTACAATAATTTTTCTGCCTGTAAGACCCGTATCTCCGTGAGGACCTCCAATTACGAATTTTCCTGTAGGGTTAATATGATACTTAATCTGATCATTAAATAACGCTTTAATATCATCACTTTGCTTAGCCACTACTCGTGGAATCAGAATATTCTTGATATCTTCTCTAATTTTTTCAAGCATTACTTCTTCTGTTCCGAAATCATCGTGTTGAGTAGAAACTACGATAGAATCAATTCTGATTGGTTTATGGTCATCAGAATACTCAATGGTCACCTGGCTTTTAGCATCAGGACGTAAATAACCGATTTCTTTATTTTCTCTTCTTACATCAGAAAGTTCTTTAAGAATCGTATGAGCTAGATCTAAGGCAAGCGGCATATAGTTAGCAGTCTCATTCGTAGCATATCCGAACATCATTCCCTGGTCACCAGCTCCCTGAGCATTTGCCTTACTTTCAAAAGACTCATCTGATACAGCTCTGTCAACTCCCTGATTAATATCAGGAGACTGCTCATGGATAGCAGAAATAACACCACAAGAATCGCCATTAAACATATATTCTCCTTTCGTATAACCAATTCCGTTGATCACTTCACGTGCAATACTCTGAACATCAAGGTAAGCATCAGACTTTACCTCTCCTGCCAAAACGACCTGCCCCGTAGTCACTAATGTCTCACATGCTACTTTCGAAGATTTATCATAGGCTAAAAAATGGTCAATTAAAGCATCTGATATCTGATCGGCAACTTTATCCGGATGCCCTTCTGAAACTGATTCAGACGTAAATAAATAAGACATATTAATTCTTTATTTTAAATTAAAATTAAGAAGAAAATTTGTAGAAATACCCAGAAAGCTCAAAAGAAATACTGTTTTAGCTTTTTTTACAGAGGTTGCAATCAGGTCAAATTTTTCCTCATTTCATAAACAGTGCAAAGTTAAGTACTATTTTTAATACTTAAAAATTTATCTTACTATTTATGATTATTTATAATATAAGATATGATCTGTTCGACATTATTGAGGCTTAACACTCACATATTCTTTAGGATTCTCATTATAATTAAGTCTTCCTTTCAAAGAATTCTGAATAGAAGCACTTAGCTCATCAATAATCTTTTGTTTAAATGTAGGTTTATAATAAATAATACTGATCTCTCTATATGGGAAGGGCTTCTTAAACCTGTATACCTTTTTCTTCTGTTCCTCGGAAAGCTGGCTTAAAGCCAGTTCAGGCAATATACTTATCCCTCCTACTTTATCCACCATATGGACAAGTGTCTGAATATTGGAGGCCAGGAAATCAAGATTTTTTGGTTTCAAGGTATTTTCTTTCAGATGACAGATATTTTCAAACTGACTTCTCAGACAGTTTCCCTCTTCCAAAAGCCATACCTTTTCAACATTCAATTCTTCCGGAATAATATAAGAGTTCTTCTTAGTTTCCGTATCAGAACTATAAAGCATAAGTTCTTCATTGAACAGGAACTCCTGATAGAATTCATCAGCAGTATCGTATGGTGTAGAAATAATTCCAGCATCAAGTTCACCAGCTTTTAGAGCTTTGATGATGTTATCAGTTGTCATCTCTTTCACATTCATCTGAATTTTCGGGTTATCTTTCAAAAACTGGAAAATTTCAGTAGGCAAAATAAATGAAGATACGGTAGGAATAATTCCGATATTAATTGTTCCTCCCAGAATATTATTTAGCAGATTAGCTTTATTCTTCAGTTCATTTACAGACTCTATAATTACTTTAGCCTGATCGATAATCTGAAGCCCTACATCTGTTGTTCTGATAGGGTGAGTTGTTCTGTCAAAAACCTTTACATCCAGTTCATCCTCAAATTTCTGTATCATTGCACTTAATGTAGGTTGCGTAATGAAGCATGCTTGAGCTGCTTTACCAAAATGCTTATACTTATCGACAGCGATAAGATATTCCAATTGCTGAATGTTCATCTGATTAATATTATCTATTACAAAGATATAATGTTTTTGTTATAAGCAATCAAAAATTCGAGTAAATTTGATAATTATTAAATATATTGCCTGCTCTCGAAGATTCGCAATCATTCAAATCATAACTATATGGATTCTAAAAAATTAACATTAAGTAACGGAGCCCCTTATTTTGAACATCAGGATTCTCAAACGGTAGGAACAAGAGGTCCGGTTCTTTTACAGGATTTTATATTGCAGGAAAATCTGGCTCACTTTGTGAGAGAAAGAATTCCGGAAAGGATTGTCCACGCTAAAGGTAGTGGAGCATATGGAAAGTTCACAGTAACACACGATATTTCAAAATACACCAAAGCAAAATTATTCTCGAAAGCAGGTAATAGCTGCCGCATGTTTGCCCGTTTTTCTACTGTAGGAGGAGAAAAAGGAAGTGCTGATACCGCCAGAGATCCTCGCGGTTTTGCTTTGAAATTTTATACGGAGGATGGAAATTGGGATTTGGTTGGAAACAATACGCCGGTATTCTTCATTAAAGATGCTAAAAAGTTCCCTGATTTCATCCATACTCAAAAAAGAGTACCTAAAACCAATTTAAAAAGTGCTACTATGATGTGGGACTTCTGGAGTTTAAATCCTGAATCTCTTCATCAGGTGCTTATTCTGATGTCTGACAGAGGCACTCCCCACGGATACAGACACATGCATGGATTTGGTTCTCATACCTACTCCATGATTAATGAAAACAACGAAAGAACTTGGGTTAAATTCCATATCAAAACAAAACAGGGAATTAAGAACTTTACTAACGAAGAAGCTATAAAAATGGCTGGTGAAAACCCTGATTTTGCACAGGAAGATCTTTGTAATGCTATTGAAAACGGAGATTTTCCTAAATGGACCATGTACATTCAGGTCATGACGGAAGAGCAGGCAAAAGAATTCAGATGGAACCCTTTTGATGTGACTAAAGTCTGGTTCCAGAGTGACTTCCCTCTTATAGAAGTAGGAGAAATGGAGCTCAATGAAATACCGGTAAATTATTTTGCCCATGTAGAGCAATCTACATTCTCTCCATCGAACCTGATTAACGGAATCAGCTTCTCTCCTGATAAAATGCTTCAGGGAAGATTATTTTCTTATCCGGATGCACACCGTTACAGAGTCGGAGTCAATGCCCACCAATTGGAAGTTAATAGATGTCCATTTGCTGTTAATAATTATCAGCGTGACGGATTTATGGCAGATTCCAAAGATTATGGAGATCAGCCTAACTACCATCCCAACAGTTTTGATGATATCCAACCAGACTCATCATATAAAAACTTTGAATACGAACTGGATAGCACGCACGTAGCCAATTATAACAGAAATGAGAATGATGATGATCATTATACTCAACCGGGTCTTCTTTATACCAAAGCAATGAATGCTGAGGACAGGGAGCATCTTATTCATAACATTGTGGAAAGCATGAAGGGGATCAACGGACCTAAGAAAGAGGAGATTATAAATCGGCAAATCTGTCATTTTTTCAGAGCTAATATTGAGCTTGGCATGAAAGTGGCATCACAGTTAGGCATCAATATTGACGCAAATATGATGAACCATTTTAAATAAGAATATCAATAATATTATTTGAGAAAATAGGAAAAAGTTGGTATTTTTTCCTATTTTCTTAATTTTTTTTCATAATTTGCCACAATAATTTAATACAAAAGATGAGTTACGAAAATATATTATTAGTAAAAGAGGATAAAGTATCAATTATTACCATTAATAGGCCTGAAAGTTTAAATGCTTTAAATGCTAAAACAATTAAGGAACTCAGTCTTGTATTAGATGAATTAAATTCAGACCAATCCTGCAGGGTAATTATTATTACCGGAAGCGGTGAGAAATCATTTGTTGCAGGGGCAGATATAAAGGAATTTTCTGATTTTGGAACACAGCAAGCTGAAGAACTGGCAAGAAAGGGACAAGACATTTTATTTAATAAAATTGAAAATATGTCTAAACCGGTGATTGCAGCAGTAAACGGGTTTGCTTTGGGCGGTGGTTTGGAACTGGCAATGTCTTGTCATATTCGCTATGCCTCAGAAAACGCTAAGCTTGGACTTCCTGAGGTTACGTTGGGATTGATTCCCGGCTACGGAGGAACACAAAGGCTGCCTAAGCTTGTTGGAAAAGGGCTCGCTAATGAGCTCATCTTCTCAGCGAAAATGATTCCGGCTCAAAGAGCCAAAGAGATAGGATTAGTTAATGAAGTATACCCTATAGAGGATTTATTATTGAAGGCTAAAGAATTAGCCGGTATAATTTCCAGAAATTCACCCATGGCAATATCGAGAGCGATAAATGCCGTAAACTTATCAGACACTGATAAAGGATTTACCACTGAAATTAGATATTTCGGGGAGCTTTTTGAATTGGATGATAAAAAAGAAGGAGTTTCTGCTTTCCTTGAAAAAAGAAAGCCCAACTTCTAAAAATTATAAAAAATTATTTCGAAATAACAATGATGCTGTATAATAAGTTTGACAAAGCTTATCTAAAAATGGCCCTGGAGTGGGCAAAGCTATCCTACTGTAAAAGAAAACAAGTAGGAGCTCTTATCGTAAAAGATAGGATGATTATTTCAGATGGTTACAATGGTACTCCATCGGGTTTTGAAAATTGTTGTGAAGATGACAATGGAAAAACACACTGGTATGTATTGCATGCAGAGGCCAATGCAATATTAAAATTAGCAAGCTCAACCCAATCTGCTAAAGGTGCAACGTTATATTTAACGCTTTCACCATGCAAAGAATGCAGCAAGCTCATTTTACAGGCGGGAATTTCCAGACTTGTCTACATCAATGAGTATTCGGATGATGATGGGATATCATTCTTAAGAAACCATAACATTGAAATAATACAAATATCGGATTGTGAATTAAAAAAATAACACAAATGACTTGGGATGAAAAAATTAGGGATTTTGAAATCTTTCTTCGTTTCGAAAGAAATTTTTCAGAAAACACTCTTGATGCCTATATTAGGGACATCAGAAAATTGAAAGAATATGCCGAAGAATATCTGGAGAATGTCGGACCAGATAAAATCGCATATGAGAACTTACAGGAGTATATTTTTATGCTCTCTAAACAGAAGTTCAGTGAACGCTCACAAGCAAGATGGATTTCTTCCATAAAAGCTTTTTTCAAATTCTTAGTTGAAGACGAAGCAAGAGAAGATAATCCTGCAACATTGCTTGAAGGACCAAAACTAGGTTTGTATCTACCGGATACATTGAGCCTCATAGACATCAATAGAATTATTGAGGCTATAGAGATCAATTCGGATCTGGGTAAGAGAAACCAATGTATTATTGAGGTTCTCTACGGATGTGGACTCCGTGTATCCGAACTTATTGATTTGAAGATCTCAAACATCAATTTCAAAGAACATTATATTAAAGTAGACGGAAAAGGAAATAAAGCAAGGTTTGTTCCTTTAGCTGAATACACTTCGAAATTATTGAAAGACTTCATATTGGAGGTACGTCCAAAAAGTAAGATCAACAAAAAATATGAAGACTGGTTATTCCTCAATAGTAGAGGAACTTCCATGTCCAGAGTAATTGTTTTCCTTATCATTAAGGAACTTACTGATAAGGCTGGTATAAGTAAAAAAATATCTCCGCATACCTTCAGACACTCTTTTGCTACTCATTTGTTACAGAATGGAGCAGATTTGCGTTACATTCAGGAAATGCTGGGACATTCAAGTATTACAACTACTGAAATTTATACCCACCTGAAGACCGAAGAACTTCGGGATGTGATACTTAACTATCACCCGAGAAACATTAATGCTTAAATGAAAGTACTGAAATATTGCCCTAATTGTGGTAAAGAATCCTTGCATTGGGATGGTGAAAAAAAATGGAGTTGTCCCAATTGTAATTTTACATTATATAATAACGTAGCCGGAGCTGTAGCTGTTGTAATCAGATACGAAAATGAAATCTACCTAACCAAAAGAAACAGAGATCCTAAAAAGGGAAAACTTGATCTGGCCGGAGGTTTCGTTGATCCAAGAGAAAGTGCGGAAGAAACATGTAAAAGGGAGCTATTTGAAGAACTGCAATTGGATATTGATATTTCAAAACTTACTTATTTGGCGAGCTTACCCAATGTATATCAATACAAAGAAATCGATTATAATACCATTGATTTATTCTACGAATACAGGGTTTCAGAAAAATTTGAAGTGAATCTTGAGCTTTCTGAAATTTCAGAGGCTCAGTGGATTCCTTTACATGAACTTAATCTGGAGGATATTGCTTTTGATTCTCAGAAAAAGTTTTTCAAAGA
>NZ_JALAHD010000244.1 GCF_022712095.1 Chryseobacterium sp.
AGTTGATAACAGTTTACAAATAGTAAATTATTTTTACAATAATTAAAATAAAATAACTATTTGTAAACTTTTTCTTTTTTAAAATCAACGATAATGAAAACAAAACTATTTTCAATTTTGGCAGGAATGAGTTGTTTATTAAACGCTCAGACCAAAAAAGTACTTTTTATCGGAATAGACGGTTGCCGTTCAGATGTAATGATGGCTGCCAACATTCCGAATATTCAAAATCTAATCTCCACTTCTGTTTATTCTTTAGATGGTCTCACTGCAGCTCCTACTTTGAGCGGAAACGGATGGAGTACTATGCTTACAGGTGTATGGCACACCAAGCATAATGTACAGGACAACAATTTCACCAATCCTAATTATGTAAATTACCCGGATTTTTTATCACGGGCGAAGGCTTATAATCCAAATTTAAGAACCATTTCTCTCGTCAAGTGGTCTCCTATTAATAATAAGATTATTCAGAATGCTGATGTTAAATCTAATTTAAGTTCTGATCTGGCCGTTAAAAATGCTGCTGTGAATGCTTTGCAAAATGATAATCCCGATATATTATTCGTAGATTTTGACAATGTAGATCATGAAGGGCATACCTATGGTTTTTCTTCGAATGTTCCTCAATATGTTTCTTCAATCCAGACAGCAGACACTTATATCGGAGAGATTGTCCACGCCATGAAAAGCAGACCCAATTATAATAACGAAGACTGGCTGGTCGTTGTCACTACAGATCATGGCGCTGTAGAAAACGGTCATGGCGGAGGGAATCTCTCTGAAAGGAATATCTTTACGATCTATTCCAATCCTAATATTGTACCTCAGCAGATCAGCAAAACGATCTCCGAATCCAATACTACTTTTAACCAGCTTAATCTGCCTGCAGGAACCTACGCAAAACCTTCTGATCAAGCTCCATTTAATTTTGGAGCGACACAGGATTTCACAATTGAATTCTGGGTAAAACCCAATGCCAACTTTTCAAGCGACCCTGTAATGATTAGCAATAAAAACTGGAGCAACGGAAAAAATAAAGGGTTTCTAATATCAGGATATTCCGGACAGACCTACAAGATAAATATCGGTGACGGTACCAACAGAATTGATCTAACTGGAGGAAAGCTTCCTACCAATCAATGGAAACATATTGCCGTAAGCTTTGACAGAGACGGTTTGGTTACTTTATATGAAGACGGAGTTGTTGTAACTTTTGCTAAAATGCAGAATATCGGTAATATTAATTCCGGTCTGCCTCTGACGATCAATCAGGACGGAACCAATACCTATGGCGTGAATCTTTCCGCTTCTTATAAAAATATCAGAATATGGAAAAGCGTGATTCCTAATGATGTTCTCATTCAGTGGGCTCATCAGGATATCAATTCTTCACATCCATATTACTCACAATTATTAGCAGCTTGGAAATGTGATGAGACTGATGGAAATATGTTGATTGATTCTAGTCCTAATAATAACAACAGTATCATCACAGGTTCTCCTACCCGTTCTTTAAATACCAATGCTAATTTTAAGATCTATAATTATCTGTCTACCACAAGAGAAACAGATCATTTCCCTACCGTTCTGAACTGGATGTGCATTCCTGTAGAAAGTTACTGGAATATAGATGGGACCAACAGATTGCCGAACTGCCAGAACGCAGTATTGTCTACCAGAGAGATTCAAAGCACAGAAGAAAAATTAAGCCTTTATCCTAATCCTGTCCAGCAAACACTTACGGTTAAATTTAAAGATGAAAGCAAAGTATCCGGATTGGAAATTATTGATACAAAAGGAAGGATCGTACTCACGAGAAAAATCACTCCGATTAGGGGGATCTATGAAGAAAAACTGAATGTACATCATCTACCGAGCGGTATCTACTTTATCAAAATAACTACAGATAAAAAAGGAATTTCAAAAAGCTTTATAAAAAAATAAAATGACCTTATAGAATTTCAATATATAACTTAGATTTAAATTTTGATATTAGAATGTAGGACAATGACTTACATTCTAATATCTTTTTTATTACAGCTTCTTATTAATAAACGAAAGGAATAATTCTCTTCGTTGATTTCATGTATTCCATATATTCTTCACCAAATTGCTCTATAAGTGCTTGTTCCTCTACTTTTATTCTATAGCCGAATGCCAGCAAAGGAGGAATGAATGCCAGAATAAGCGAAATCCAGTTATTCAAATAAATTCCCAATCCCAGAAAAGTCAGCAGGGAAGCGGAATAAGAAGGATGTCTTATCAGGCTGTAAAATCCTTCTTTTTTGATCGTATGATCTTGCTTGATCGTTACATCTACTGTAAAATATTTTCCTAAGGTCCTGATAATTATAAACCTTAGTACAATTCCCGCAAGAATCAGAAATTCACCCAGATATTTGATCCAAATACTTTCGACTATCGGAAATTTTGAGCGGTATGAAATGGTAACAGCTGCTGCAATAGAGAGAAGAAAAACAATCCACAACATATTGAGAGTAGATTTGTCCTTATCTTTTTTGTCACCCGATCCGGATTTTAATGTTTGCTTGTAGATAACCTCACTTAAAATCCACATAACCATTGAAATAGAAAATACTAAAGATAGAGTTTCCATGTTTATTTATATTTATTCATTAGTTCTTTAATTTTTTTGTCTTCCCAATTTTTCCCTATCGTAAATACATTCATTCCATGAGAAATAAGTCCTATCCCCCAACCCAGCATTGGCCAGTAAAACCATAAATTTTCCGGGCTGGTAATAAGGTTCAGGACAATTAAAAACGGGATTATAATGCAATAAGAAATAAGATTCCCATAAAAACTTTTAATCTCTTTCATCCTCTTTCTGGCTCTTGCATAGGCTTGATCTTCTTCATCCGGATTCGCCTGAATAACTTTAACCTTCTCAGATAAAACGGGAAGTTTTACTTTAAAAAAATCCGGAGATTTTTCGATAAAAACATTTTTTTTGGTAAGCAGGGAATACCGCTGAACAATATTAGCAAGCCCAATTCCTGAGCTTTCTTTAATTTGCTCCCTTTCCTGAAGATTATTTTCAATACATAAAACTCCTTCTTCAGAAAAGATCTTAACACTTAAAGGTTTTGAAGAAGTGGCATAATTATGCTTTATACAGTTTTCCAACAAAAGCTGCAAGGAAAGGGGAGTCACATATTTCCCATAATCTTCTTTTCTTACTTCAAAACTGAAGTCTACGCTGTCTTCAAATCTTGTTTTTAACAGATCACAGTAAGTCTGCGCAAATTCTATTTCATCTTCAATGGTAACAAGCTCTTTATCCTTTTGCTCCAAAACATAACGGTAGATTTTAGACATGGAAGAGGTAAACTTCTGAGCCTGTCTGGGATTCTCATCAATTAAAGAACTCAAAACATTCAGTGAATTAAATAAAAAATGGGGGTCCAGCTGGTTTTTAAGGGTTTCAAACTGGGCATTGGCAGACTTTGCAATTAATTTCTGCTCCACCACCTCTTTTTTAGAAGATTTTTTTAATTCTTCCATAAAGCTCTTTGCATGAAGAAAAGCAGAAATTAAAAGGGCAATGTTGATCATAAACCAATTGATAAAATTATATTTACCCGAAAAGAACACTTCTGTAGTTGCTACCCTCTGAATAACTACATAATTGACATAATTACATACATATACAAGAATAAAATTAATAACCAGAATGCATACAATGCTTATGACCACTCTAAGAGTCGTCTTTTCTGCCCATGGTATTTTCTTATTGAGAAGTTCATTAGAAATACCATTTCCTGTTCCTATAAGAAAAGAATACATAGCCGAGATTAAGAAGGTTTTCATAAAGCCTTCAACACTTTTATGCTCAGAAAAAAAGAAGAAGAAAAATATAGTGGTTCCTAATGCAATCCACCACAATATGATAAAATCCTTGTGCTTCATAAGTGAGTTTTCCTGATCCAAAATTAGCTGATAATAAATGTAAATAAAATTATTTTTAACCGGATGGTATTTTTTGCTTTCCGAACCGTCAAAAAAAAATCTCCCATTACTGGAAGACCTTAAATAGTTTTTAGATATATTATTTATTTTTTATTCAGACTTAAAAAGTACTCAGCTTCTGCTTTTCCCCAATTGGGATCCAGAGAAGTCTTAGGCGTATACTTTTTGAATTTTTCATGAGCCTGTCTGAACAATTCCATTCCCTTTATCTTACTTCCTCCGTATTGTTCCGGAGTAAAATACATGTCTTCGGCCTTTATAAGGGTAATTCTTGGATTTGCAGGGTCAAGCTTTTCCGCAGCCTTCAGTTCTTCTGTAGCCTTTGCTCCATCAGTATTTATTCTTTGCTGAGGATTAACCATCATTTTTAATGAATAAGCCATTTTTTTCAACACATGCAGCTCTGCATTATCGGAAGGTGCTGCGTGCTGTGCCGCATTGATATACTTCTGAGCCTGGCCTGCTATAAAATCCAGATCTTCCATCTTTCCCTCCTTCATTAATACTCTTCCTTTCTGAATATTAGCAAAAGCTGCATAATAAAAAGGCAGCCATCGGGTCTCATCTTGTCCTGCTATCTTATGAAAATCATTAGCCAAAACCTGAAAGTCTTCAGCCGTTTTGCAAGTTTCAATCTTTGCAATCTTCTCTGTCATAGCCTTTTCATAGTCTGCCTGTGCAAAAGCAGTTAAGCTCATAAAAGCTAAAGCAAAACCTAATAGATATTTCTTCATTATTTTAATTTTTGACATTATTTTATATTTTATTCAAATATATATATTTACAATATATAATATACC
>NZ_JALAHD010000245.1 GCF_022712095.1 Chryseobacterium sp.
GATCAAATCTATTAACATTGAAGAGCGTAAGCCTATATGGATCGCTCTCTCCGACTTCTACCTGGATACGGAACTACAGGATTCTGATTTTAATTACATTGCCAATGTATTTTTGAACAGTTCTTTTACTTTAGAAGAGATAAAGCATATTAATAAATATGAAGTTTTTCCTGTATTACAAGATAATTTACTCGATGCGGTCGGCCAATGGGCCCGCTTCGAAGAACAATGGCTGATTCACACAATATCTATCAAACTGGCTAAAAGAAATCAATTAGATAATCTTCTTATCGATTTTAATTATACCAAATATAAATGGATGTGTGCAGATTATTGGGTAGCTGTAGAGAATATCTACAACAAAATAAAGAATGAAGAACAAATAGAAATATAATCATAAAAAAAGGCTGGAACAAATTCCAGCCTTTTTTTATAACTCTCTCTTCAGGAATTTTCCTGTGAGACTTTTTTTGGATTTTACAATTTCTTCAGGGGTTCCCTGTGCTACAATCTGTCCTCCATGCTTTCCGCCTTCAGGTCCTACATCAATAATATGGTCTGCCAATTTAATTACGTCCATATTATGCTCAATAATAATGAATGAGTTTCCTAATTCTACCAATTGGTTGATTGCATCCATCAGAATCTTTACATCTTCAAAATGAAGTCCTGTTGTCGGCTCATCCAGAATATAAAGGGTATTTCCGGTTTGCCTTTTAGCAAGTTCCGTTGCCAGTTTTATACGCTGAGCCTCCCCTCCGGAAAGTGTAGTGGATTGCTGCCCTAAGGTGATATAACCTAATCCTACATCTTGTAAAGTTTTTACTCTGCTGTAGATTTTGGGTATAGGCTGGAAAAATTCTACCGCTTCATCGATGGTCATATCCAGCACATCGGAAATTGATTTTCCTTTATAGCGAACCTCCAGAGTCTCTCTGTTAAATCTTTTCCCATTGCAGGTTTCGCAGTGAACATATACATCAGGTAAGAAGTTCATTTCAATTACTTTTAAGCCTCCTCCCTGGCAGGTTTCACATCTACCTCCTTTTACATTAAAAGAAAATCTTCCAGGTTTATAACCACGGATTTTACTTTCTGGTAATTCTGCAAACAAATTTCTGATATCAGTAAACATACCTGTGTAAGTTGCCGGATTGGAACGCGGTGTTCTTCCGATAGGTGTCTGATCTACATCTACTATTTTATCAATATTTTCAAGCCCTTCAACTTTTTTATAAGGCAAAGGTTCCTGAACTGCTCTATAAAAATGTTTGTTAAGGATCGGATATAACGTCCCATTAATTAAAGAAGACTTTCCACTTCCCGAAATCCCTGTAACCACAACCAGTTTTCCTAATGGAACATCAAGCGTCACATTTTTAAGATTATTACCTGTAGCTCCTTTAAGTATTATGTTTTTACCGTTCCCCTTTCTTCTTTCTTTGGGAACTTCTATCTTTCTGTCTCCGTTGATATATTGTGCCGTAATAGTATCTGCTTTCAGAAGATCTTTAGGTTTTCCCTGCCATAGAATTTCCCCACCGAATTTTCCTGCTCTCGGACCTATATCAAGAACCTCATCTGCTTCAAGGATCATATCTTTGTCGTGCTCTACAACCAAAACAGAATTTCCGATATCTCTCAGATTCTTTAATGAGTTGATCAGTCTTTCGTTATCTCTCTGATGTAACCCGATACTCGGCTCATCAAGAATATACAATACGTTCACCAACTGTGAGCCAATCTGTGTAGCGAGGCGAATTCTTTGGGATTCACCACCTGAAAGTGTTTTAGAACTTCTGCTAAGACTCAAATAGTCAAGGCCCACGTCCAATAAGAACTGAAGTCTTGTCTCAATTTCTTTTAAAATCTCATGAGCAATAATCTTATTCTTCTCTGAGAACTTGTCTTTTACGTCTTTTAGCCATTCTTTTAAATCAGCCAAGCTTAATGCATTGACCTCAGCAATATTCTTTCCATCAATTTTAAAACTCAGACTGGAAGGCTGTAAGCGTGTTCCTTTACACTCAGGACATGTTTCTTCTGTAGTAAAATGCCTTTCCAGTAAAACCGCTTCATAAGATTCTCTTTCATCAATAAGTTCTTCCATAAAAGGAATTAACCCGTCAAAACTTATTTTTATCTTTTTGGTGATTCCAGCGTATTTAAGATCTTTATTAAATTCTTTATGGCATCCATTATAAATATAATCTAATGCTTCTTCCGGAATGTCTTTTAATGGTGTTGAAAGTCCTAATCCGAAAATTTCCAGAATATTTTTAATTTGGGATAAAATCCATTTATTAGATTTTATATCTTCCAATGGCAATAATCCTCCCTGATTAATGGAAAGTTTAGGGTTTTCAATAAAATATTCTGTATTAACTTTTTTAATAGTCCCCAAACCTTTACAATCCGGGCAGCTTCCTTTAGGGGAATTAAAAGAGAATGTATTAGGCTCAGGTAAGGCTAATGAATGTCCCGTTTCCGCATCCATCAGGTTTTTTGAGAAATATTCAATATCAGTACTTCCCAACTTTTGTATTCCGATGATCCCTTCTCCCATTTCCATGGCTGTTCTCAGGGATTTTTCCATTCGGTTTTCAGATGCGCTTTCCCCGATAATCCAACGATCGATCACAATATCAATATCATGCGTTTTGTAACGGTCCAGTTTTAAATCATATTCTATATCCTGTAATTCTCCGTCAATTCTTGCCTGTCCGTAGCCTTTCTTAGCCATCTGCACAAAAAGCTCATGGTAATGACCTTTTCTTGAACGTACCACGGGAGCAAGTAACATTATTTTTTCTCCCTTATAATTTTCTTTGATCGTATCAAGAATCTGGTCTTCCGTATAACTTACAAGTTTTTTACCCGTTGTCATGGAATAGGCATCAGAAACCCTGGCATACAGCAATCTTAAAAAGTCATAGAGCTCTGTAACTGTTCCTACGGTAGAACGGGGATTTTTATTCGTAGTTTTCTGTTCTATGGCAATTACTGGTGAAAGCCCCTCAATCTTATCTACATCGGGACGTTCCAATCCTCCTAAAAACTGACGGGCATATGCTGAAAATGTTTCTATATAACGGCGCTGACCTTCTGCAAAAATCGTATCGAATGCCAATGAAGATTTTCCGCTCCCTGAAAGCCCGGTTATTACTACCAGTTCATTACGGGGAATTTTTACATTGATATTTTTAAGATTATGCTCGCGGGCACCATAAACTTCTATATATTCTGTGGAATCATTTTTCATAATAGATCTCATATCCAAAAAAGGACCTACAAATTTACGAATATTTGAATTGAATAAAGAATGTAATTTTATTTTTGGAATGAAATATTCTCTATTTTAAAGGAAAGCAAACAAGAATAAAAAGGGATAATTTCAAATGTTAAAATTGTCCCTTTAAGTATAATAC
>NZ_JALAHD010000246.1 GCF_022712095.1 Chryseobacterium sp.
ATTTCCTGTTCTTCCCTGACCTGTTCTGTATGCTGAGCCACTTCCTGAAGTATACACTGCATTATCTTCTGCACCAATGGCTACAGAGAAATAATATCCGGCAGCTCCTTTTTTGATTTTGAAATCCTGACCTCCGTAAAGATTATAGTTAATTTCATCATTCACTGATTGAGCATCCATTAGACAACCTGTCCAGTCACCAAGGGTAGATGATTTTTTATATCTTACACAACTCAAACTCTGATCATAAACAATAGTTCCTTCAGGTGCTTCATCCGCCGGTACTCTTATTGCCTGGGAAGTAGTTACACCATCATCATCCGTTTCGTTGATGGTGATGGTCTGAAAAGGGTTGTCAAAGGTAGTTACAGAAGGCACGACTACCAGATTGGATTCGTCTCCAGCAGCATTTATCGTAGTATAAATACTATCTACATCCACTTTTTCTACAATAGGTAATACGAGTCCCATTGTATTTTTACCGTTTTTCTGGTTGATATCTACTCTTCCCTGAGGAGTATCTGTTCCGATTCCGAACTGCCCGTATAAAGGGGATATTATGATTATAAATAAGAAGGTATATATTATTTTTTTCATCTTTAATTTATTTTTTAATTAGCATAGGAATGGGAAGTGAAGTAAATCCCGTACTTACCGCTCCCAACTGGTTTACATTTACGCTTCCTGTTCCATATCCGTATCCACCGCTGTTATTTACAGGGTCAACAGTTTGGACCATTAAAGAGTGATTTAACCCTATAGATGCCTGCTGGAATAATGTTCCTTCATAAATAGCTTTGCTGTACATAGGGATAAAACCTGTTAGATTTTCTCCTGAAGTTGTGTTAGTTCCGGGAGAATATTTAACTGTCGTAGTTCCGTTAAAGAATCCTAACCCTATACGCTGAGGCTGAGTATCACTTCCGGAAGCATAAATATTTTTATTGGTAATTACTATGCTAGACCCTGTATTGGCTGCTGTAGCATCCATTCTTGAAACAGCGATATACATAATTTCCTCATCAGCTTCCAATCCTGCTCCTCCATTAATAGAAGAAGTAACATCTACCGGTATAGCAGAGAATGCGGTAGATTCAGTACCGTAGGCTCTTGTAGCTCCCCATGCATATAGTTTTTTTCCGTCATCTGTTACTGCTAAACCATGATTTGTCCCCATCGCTACCTGCTTAAAGGTTTCCCCGGATAAAATCTGAGTAGGAGTAATATATCCTGAAGAAGCACCGGTTCCCAATCTTCCCTGCGCCTGATTTCCCCAGACATATATCTCTCCGGCAGCTGTTAGTCCTGCTGCGGAGTATCTTGCCAAAGAAATATCTTTCATAATATAAGAAGATAAGTTTGGAATTGCTGTAGGAACCTGATATGAGTTAGCTGCTGTAGTGGAGTTTAACCCGTTCCCCAAGGTGCCTTCAGAAGAAGCTCCTATTCCATATACTTTACTATCATCCCCTAAGATAAGAGAGTTTAGATAACCTGCTTCTACACGGACTGCTTTCACAGTTTCAGGCCATCCTTTAACTTTCATAGGAAATACCTTATCTCCCGTATTTCCATGCCCTGTACGGTAATTTGCTCCTTCTCCCCAAGTCCAAAGCTCTCCGTTAGAAGTAGCTGCCATACCGTGAAGATCACCGGCTGAAATATCTACAACGGATTTGGCTAAAATCAAAGAATAAGTAGCTGTAGTTCCAGAGGTATTTCCTACTCCTGTTTTTCCTACTGAATTTTGTCCTGATGCATATACTGCATTATCATCTAATCCCAGTATTAGTGAGAAGTTATCTCCTGCAGCCACCTTCTTTACTCTTACATTGAGTCCTCCGTATACATCATAATCAAAAAGTGTAGAGATAGATGAGTTATCAACTAAACAATCCTGCCATGTGCTGTCACCATTTTTTACTCTTACACATTTGTTTTGGCTATCATATACCAGTGTTCCTTCAATAGCAGCACTTCCTGATGGGGTTACTACATTAGGAAGACGGCTTCCATCTGTTAGAGTGTCTACTTTAGGTAGAATTAATCCTACATTTCTTGTTAAAGAATCATTCACTGTTCCATCTGCCGGGAATTGTCCTCTGAGATGAAGAGCTCCTTTCATGGCTGGCTCACCAATGCCCACTTGTCCAAACATGAAGACACTAAGCAGAATTAATGAGAATACATAAATTTTTTGCTTCATTATTTACTATTTTTTTTGGTTAAACTTTTGTTGGGAATAATTTTAATAATTACTGCTAATTTAACATAATTAATTTAATATTATGTCCTTGGAAGTTAATTATTATTTAAGTATTTCGTGATAGTTAGTTGAAATGTGGTGGCGTTTAAAAGAAAGAAGAATAGATGGTTAAGATTAAAAAAGAGAGGTTTTATTTTGAGGATAAGTAGGTAGTGAGAGCTTTCTTTATTCCGTCAGGAATTAGTAAATGTCACATTCATTACATGATTTATTAGGGCTATAGGTCCGGTAGATGATATTATGGGATATGTAGTAATAAACAAATAGAAATAGATTATAGGGAAATATTACCGTAGTTCTTCGTATGTAAGCCCTCTTTATTGATGTTAAAATTAATAAGTTGAAGGCGAAGAAAAAGAGTTTTATAATAAATAATTATTAGTCTTTAATCTTTGAAAAAATAGAATAATAAAAAGCGACTTATAATTAAGCCGCTTTTTATTAAGTGGAGTTGGAGGGTTCCGAACTGTCTCTTTAAATCTCTTTATTTATCAATCTTTTTAAAAGATGAGGCTTCTGCTACTCACCGAATTACTCACTTTGAAAATGTAGGTTTTTGATTC
>NZ_JALAHD010000247.1 GCF_022712095.1 Chryseobacterium sp.
ATTAATTCTTCTGGAGTACTGGTAGGGATTAATAATATATTGTTCAAGCTTCTTTCTATCCGTACCTTCAGGAATCCAGAAACATGCATTTTCTTCGATTTTTACAGATACTATTTTGTCTTTTTGATATTGATGGATTAATACCTCATCTTTTTGACTTTCATAGAAGTTAAAGCCTAAATGTAAAATGAAAAATACTAAAAAAGTCAACACAAATGTTGCCGATTTTCTAAAATCATTCCATTGAATAAGAAATTTCAAAAAGTATAAAACAATGAACAGAAATAACATTTCAATTAAATTCATTGAAATATTGTCAAAAAAGAGATTTTCAAAACCCGCAAACCAATGAATAATCTTCAAAAGAAACTGAATGGTAAAATCATAAATAACATCTATAAAAGCAAAATTCAATCCTGCTATAATCAATACAGCTAAAAAGAAAGAAAATATAATCACAGCCTCTGAAAACGGGACAATAAAAATATTAGCAAAAATAGAAATCAAAGAAAACTGATGAAAATAATATATGATGATGGGTAAGGTAGCCAGCTGAGCTGCCAGTGACATTGAAATGGTATTAAAAATCAACCGTTTGAGATAGTTATCTGCTTTGGGCAAAAGCTTCAAAATAGAATCATTAAACCAAAAGATTCCTAAAACCGCTATGAAACTTAATTGAAATCCAACGTCAAAAATCTGTTGCGTATTCACTATTAATATAATAAAAGCTGATAAAGCCAATGAATGCAGAAGATCGGGTTTTCTCTGAAGCAGCTTATAGATATAATAAACAGTCAGCATTATACAGGAACGTAAAATAGAGTTTTCAAACCCAACAAACCCTCCAAAGATCCATATAAAACCTATACTCAATATAATTGCCCATTTTCGGAACCGGAGAGGAAAAATATTGGCCAGAAAAAAATAAATCAACCCAAAAATAACTACCATATGAGTTCCCGAAATTGCCAGAAAATGCATTAACCCTGACCGGTTGAAGTCCTGCACCATTAACGTATTCATTTCCGTTCTGTCTGCGAGAATTATTCCTTTGAGAAATTCCCTGCTCTGAGCAGACATTCCCACCTTATCAATTTTGCTTAAAGCTTCGTATCTTTTTTGAGCCAGCTTTTCATGAAAAGTAAGATCATTCCTATTTTCAGAAGAAATAATTTCTCCATTTACATAATACTGATATTCAATATTTTTACGCTTCAAATAATTCGCATAATCAAACTGAAAATCATGTTCAGGCGGCTGTACTTTTTTTAAGAATCCATCGGTTTTATAATAATGAATAAAATCCAGTTCCTTTTTCTTATCAGGAATCAGTACAATTACATTTACCTTATCATTTTCCACCTGAGCGACCGCCTCATATTTCTTATATTTCTCAGTAGAATTAAGTTTTTTAGTGATCTTAAATACAAAAGTTTTAGAGGACACGGAAGGAATCTCAGCAGATAAATTGTTATAATAGTGAAGACTTAACCCAATACCAAAATAGATACACCCCACCATCACAAATCTAAGTTTGTGTAATATAAAACTCAGGTTTAAAAAGGTTACAATAAAAAGAAACAAACAGGCAAAAAGAATGAATTGTATCGCAGCATCTCCCAATACAAATCTATCCTGAAAAAAAATTCCCAGAATAAAACAGCCGACAAATATCAAAAGAGGTTGTTTGTTCAAATGTGTTTTTTACCAGCTAAAATAGTAAATCACTCTGTAAAATTTTCATCAAATCAACTCAAAAACAATAAGATAACACAAATATAATATAGAAAATCACATCTTTAAGATAATACCTGCAGCATGTCCACTTGCTCCTTTGCCACCCAGCTTTTGTTTCAGCAGCTGATAATCACTTAAAATCTCTTCCCTTTTCTCACCTTCCAAAATCTTATTAAGCTCTTTCACCAGATGGGCTGTATTCAGATCATCCTGTATAAGTTCTTTTACCACTTCCCTATCCATGATCAGATTGACAAGAGAAATATAATTGATATTCTTCACAAGTCTTTTTGCAATGGCATAGGAAATTTTACTCCCGCGATAACATACTACTTCGGGAATATTCAGCAATGCTGTCTCTAATGTAGCCGTTCCCGAAGTGACTAAAGCAGCTTTGGAACATCTCAGCAGATCATAGGTTTTATTGGAAACAAAATGTACATTTTCATCTACATACTTTTGATAAAACTCTTTGGGAAGACTGGGAGCTCCGGCAATCACAAACTGATATTTTTCAAAATGAGGACGTACGGAAAGCATAATCTGAAGCATCTTTTCCACTTCCTGTTTTCTGGAACCAGGCAGAAGAGCAATAATCTCCTTTTCATTCAATCCGTTTTCCTTTTTAAAGGCTTCAATATCAATTAAAGCAAGCTCAGAAATGGCATCCAATAAAGGATGACCTACAAAATGAGAATGAACTCCGTGTTTTTTATAAAAATCTTCTTCAAAAGGAAGAATAACCAGCATTTCATCTACATACTTCTTAACAATCTCTACTCTTCCTTCTTTCCATGCCCACAATTGCGGAGAAATATAATATATTACCTTAATTCCTAATTCCTTGGCAAATTTTGCTATCCGAAGATTAAAACCCGGATAATCCACCAAAATCAAATAATCAGGTTTATTATTCTTAATATCTTCTTTACAGAATTTAATATTATTCAGGATCGTTCTGAGATTCATAGCCACCTCCAGGAAACCCATAAAAGCAAGATCCCTGTAATGCTTCACTAGCACTCCACCCTGCTTTTCCATGAGATCACCTCCCCAAAATCTGAATTCTGCTCTGGGATCTTTCTGTTTCAAAGCTTTCATTAAATTACTTCCATGTAAATCACCGGAAGCTTCTCCTGCTATGATATAATATTTCATTCTTCTGAAATCTTTTATTTTTAATGCTATCAAGTACCTCTTTTCAAATTTTTCTCATTATTGACAAACATAAATTATGGGAGGCTTCTATAATAGGAATAGAGAACAAATTGAAGATTGTTTCATCTTAATTTGTAAATTTGTTCAAAGATAATGATAAAAAATGTCAGAAGAATTTGAAATACGAAATAAAGTTGCGGAAAGTGGTTTGATCAATTTTGACCTTACCGACTTAGTACCCAAAGGCGCAAGAATAGGGATTGATCTTAAAGATTATCTTTTTGAAGGAATGATTCTTAAAGAAAAAGATTTCCGTGAAAAAGTAGCAGCGATTAATCCGGAAGATTATAAAGATGCATTTGTTTATATTTATAATTCTGCAGATGCTATCGTTCCTCTTTGGGCTTATTTTTTAATTACAGCAAAATTAACGGATACAACTAAAAAAGTAGTTTTCGGAAATAAGGAAGATCTGGAAGTTCTTCTGATGCATAATGCTATTCAATCCTATGATTTTGATGATTTCATTGGAAAAAGAGTATTGGTAAAAGGATGTTCTGATAAAGAAATTCCGGAAAATGCGTATATAGAACTTGTAGAGCAATTAAAACCTATTGTAAAATCTCTTATGTTTGGAGAGGCATGTTCGAATGTTCCTATTTTCAAAAACTAATAGATGAATAAATATCTAACTTCTCTTTTATTATTTTTAGTTTTTATCTTTATTTATTATATCGGAAGTTTTGCAAAAATTCCTTTTGCTGATTGTGTAGGTTTTGTTGTAGAAACAGAAAAAGGAAAGCTGGCTACGACCGCCACGGCGATAACACATTTTCTCTATCTCAATACAGCAATTTTAATTAAAAACATTTTAAACTTAAATGCCATTCAGGCTAACCGGCTTCTTGTTATTTTTTCAGGAGCAGCCTGTGTTTCCATGGTTTTCTTGACTGTAAAAAGCTTAATAAAAACTGACTGGATAGCCATAACCTCAGCGATTATTTTCGGTTTCAGTTTTTCTTTCTGGAAAAATGCAGAAATCGTGGAAGTATACACTTATAATACTTTATGGGTGAGTTTATTTTTTTTCTGTATTGTTCAAAGTTTTATAAAGCCAAAAAGTATTTATATACTGGGAGCAGGAATTTTCCTGGGAATCAGCCTGTGGCTGCATATCCAAAACATTTTATTGATCCCGGCATTCCTATTGTTTCTTTATTATTTTAGAGAGGAGAAAAAAAGTTCCCTTCTTTCCTTTGTCTTCTTTACTGTATTATTCTCAATGTTGTTTATCCTTAACTATTCTCAGGGATTACCGTTGAAATCACCTCTATCTTCAGAGCAGGGACATTGGGTAGAAGATTCATTGAAAAAATCATTGGTACAGTATATTCAGGATTTAGTTAAGTCTTTTTTATACCTCATCTATAATTTTAATGTATTTACAGTTTTGGGAATTACGGGGATTATTGCTCTTTACAGATCCAACCGTAAAATGTTCTTATTTTTTTTCACTGCAGGTTTACTGGTCTATGGTTTTTCCACTTTCTATGCGGTAACCGATAATTATGTATTCTTCCTTCCCTTTAATCTTATTTTTGCTCTGGCTATCGGATATGGATTATCTTCCGTAAAGTTTAAGACATTAAAAAACTATTCTTGGGTTTGCCTTCTGATTCCGGTTTTCTATTATTCTTGTTTCAGAATAGCTGTATTTGTGCCTCAGGCTCAAAGCTTTGATCATTTAAAAAAATATAAAGGCGGCCTGGAATATTATATGCTCCCCTGGATGAATAACAATATAGGGATTCTTGAATTTACCATTGATAAAAAAGAGGCTCCTGAACCTATGGGCTGGATGACGGTAAGTGCAGAAGAATATATAGAAATATTAAAATCTAAAGGACTTACAACTAAGGAGATAAGAGAACTTTAATAATAATTTCATTTTTTATGTAAAATTGGTAATGTTTTTGATAACTTTAGACTAATTAATTATTAATAAACACAAACTATGAGTTTAATTGACCTACTTACGGGAAATACGGGTAATCAGGTTGCAGAACAGGCAGAAAGCAAATTCGGTATCAGCAAGAACCAGATCATTGCTCTTTTAGCAGTTGCTACACCTCTTATTATTTCTTATCTGAGAAATAAGTCTCAGGATGCTAAAGAAGCGGAAGCTTTAAACCAGGCATTAGACAAAGACCATGACGGAAGTATCTTAAATAATCCTTCCCAATTGGAAGCACGTCAGGCAGAAGGCGGATCTATTCTGGATCATATTTTTGGAGGACAAAAGCAAACTGTGGAAAACCAATTATCACAAAACACAGGTATTTCCATCGATAAAATAGGTCCAGTTTTAGCTATGCTGGCCCCTGTTATAATGGGTTATATAGGAAAAGAAAAACAACAAAACAATGTAAGTGCAGGAGGATTGGGAGATTTATTAGGAGGAATCCTTGGAAATGCTTCCAGCCAGGCTCAACAGCAATCCAGTCCGTTAAATGATATCATCGGAAGTGTTCTTGGAGGCGGAGGGCAATCTCAATCTTCAGGAAATCCTTTAGGAGATATTCTGGGAAGCGTTCTTGGTGGTGGTAACACTCAAAAGCAAGGCGGAGGACTTGGAAGTATTTTAGGAAATCTTCTGGGCGGAAAATAAGTCCGGATTTAACTTGATAAAAAAGGCCAAAGAAATTCTTTGGCCTTTTTATTTTCTGATGTAAGATTATTTGGAAGCTGTAGCTGCAAAATTTTTGGAAGTTTTTTTACGCCTTTTCTTTCCGTAACTTCCTGCATTAATCTTTCCTCTTTTTGTTTTTTTGTCTCCTTTTCCCATAATGGTAGATTTTGTTGATTTTGTCTAAGTTAAAAAATATCTCGAAAAAAGTCAAATAATCTGTCCTAAAATTTAATAAACTCTTCCAATTATAAATACTTTAAAGGTAAACGTATTTTCATAGATATGTCAAAAAATTAATTTAGTTTTGTATATTCTTAAAATGAAGTTTATGAAAAAAATAATATCTACAACATTTGTATTGGGAATTTCATTATTTGCTAATTCTTTATGGGCACAGCAAATTTCAAAAGACCAGATGAAAGCCTTTCAATCGGATAATGTTGAAGTTTTTAAAACAGCTTTTTCAAAAAACGATTACAAATACGAACAAAAAAGACTTGCGCATTGATATTTAGGCTTAGAATAAGCAAGGTTGAGATAATCAAAATCGTTA
>NZ_JALAHD010000019.1 GCF_022712095.1 Chryseobacterium sp.
ATTAAAAAAAGCATAAAAACCGTCATAGATAATGCATAAGTAATTAAAGTGAACTTTAACCACTTTTCAGTATATAAAGTATTGATGAAGCGAATGCACAAAAATATCAATGCTACTGTTAAAAGAATAAAAAAAAGGATAAAATGAATGTAAAAAAATGGTGAACTAATCATATATCCCAGAAAACCTAAGTCTATTTCCATAATTATTAAATTAGTTTGCGGATTTTAATATTCGTTCTTTAATTGTAAAAACTAAGAGTTTAAAAACCCTTTTGATTTAATACGAAAAACTTCCTTCCAATCTTTTTTCTCAATAATAAGTTTGCTTCCCTCTATTCTCATTGGAGTAAGCGCAATTACGGCATATATCCCTCCTATGATCGATAGTGTCGTTAAAGCTTTTATTTTTAAAGGTCTCCATTTATTAAAAAGATTAACTGTCTTTAAAGGAGCAATTCCGAAAACACCGTTATTTTCATCATAACGGAAGATTTGCCTTGAACTTTGATAAAATGCCTGGCCTACCAATATAAAGTTCGTATCATCATTGAGTATATATTCTGTATAACGGTATTCCCCAATTTCTATAAAGTAAGAAGAGGGAATATCTATCCATTCTAAGTTCTCGACAAAAACCTCTATTTCTCCGCTTTCATCTTCCATTGTAAAATTGTTGATCTTTTTTTCTTTTGAAATAGTATGATATGATTTTGTTTTTTTTCCTTCATTATTTGTAGAAGTATGAATTTCTTCTACAATATAAATATAGCCGATACATAAGCTTTTAGTTTGTGGTGAGATGAGCGGATTAATAGCTTTAGCTTTTCCTGTTATTTCTGCCAGTCCCATTGCAACATTTTTTATAAGAGAGGTTGGAAGTGTTCTCTGATAAAAATAAAAGCGGTTTTTATTACTGGGAAGTATATAATTTAAAGCCATAACAAAAGCTATAATAAGCAGAGTATATAAAAGCCCAAAGTAGAGGATAGATGCATAAACCAAAAGAGTCAAAGTACCTCTCCCCAGTATTTTCCAGACAGGAGTATTGGTTTTTCGCTGTGCCTTGAAAGATATCACTGCATGTTTTATAGGTTTAACGATATTGGCAAGAATAGCAATGATAATAAAAGAAGAGGCTAAGCCAAAAAATAATTGCATTGAATAGTCAGGAAAAATAAAGATTCCGGATATTACAATAATAGGATCAAGAATAAGCAGAAAAGATGTATACTGTGTGTCCAGTTTACCTAAAATGATGAGGAAAAAAATGTGAAATAATGTTATTGCTACCGTAAATATTATAAAGAGTAAGAGCGGGTTGGAATTTATTTCAATCATTTGTGATTTTTTTTGCAAATGTAAGAATATTCAATGAAGAAAAGGGATATCAGGAATAAGGGAAATTTATTGGTTTAGTCAGAGTAGACTTAATTCCCAATTAAACTATTCCAACGAACATCCATTTTATACAGCATGAGGGTTTCGAAACTCCCGGAGCCTGTTTAAACTGGCTGCTACAGAAGCTATAATATATAAGTACTTCAAATTGTACAAAACCCGGATGAAATCAGAAGCTTTGATTATCATGAAATGAATGAAAAATTGTATATCTTTTCGGATAAACTCGTAAAATCTTATAAGGAATCTAAATAAAAAAAGCGTGGACCATTCCACGCTTTTTTCTATTATTTTTCCAACTGCTTGTAACTTCTTTGGATGAAGTCGGTGAGATCTTTTCCTTTCAGCAGATTTTGTGAAAGTTTGGCGAGATCCAAAGCATATTGTATCATACTCTTTTTTTCATCCGTATTCTCGGTTTTCAATACCTGATTGGCGAAATCACTGTTGGAATTGATCACCAGATTATACATTTCAGGGAAACTTCCGAACATTCCGCCACCGCCTCCGGTAGCCTGCATGTCTTTCATCCTTCTCATAAATTCCGGTTGGGTAATCGTGAAAGGAGCATCTTTGCTGTCCAGATCTTCCAGCTGTACGGTGAACTTGGTGTCGTTTACGGCTTCCTCTATTTCCTTTTTCAATGATTCCTTTTCAGTATCATTCAATTTGGAAATTACCGGTTCATCTTTTTTGATCAGATTATTGACATGATCGGCATCTACTCTTGCAAAAGAAACTTTCTCTTTCGAGGTTTCCAGTTTCTGAATCATATGGGGAACAATAGGAGAGTCCAGAAGTAGAACTTCATACCCTTTGTCCTGAGCAGCCTGAATGTAGCTGTGCTGCTCATCTGCATTCGTAGCATACAGAATTACAAGGTTTCCATCCTTATCCGTTTGAATAGGTTTGATTTTTTCCGTTAATTCATTCCACAGGTAATACTTTCCGTCAGTGGTAGGGTATAACGTGAATTTTTCAGATTTTTCAGCAAATTTATCTTCAGTGATAATTCCATATTCGATAACTACTTTGATGTCATTCCATTTTTTTTCATAATCCTCACGGTTCTCGTTAATCAGAGAAGCCATCTTATCCGCTACTTTTTTAGTGATGTAAGAAGATATTTTCTTAACGGCTCCGTCTGCCTGAAGATAAGAACGGGAGACATTTAGCGGAATATCCGGTGAATCGATTACCCCGCGAAGAAGCATTAAGAAATCAGGAACAATGCCTTTTACTTCATCCGTTACGAATACCTGATTTTGGTATAACTGAATTTTATCTTTTTCAATATTCAGGTTATTGCTTAATTTAGGGAAGAATAAAATTCCCGTAAGATTAAATGGATAATCTACATTTAAGTGGATATGGAATAGAGGTTCTTCGAACTGCATAGGATACAGTTCATGATAGAACTTCATATAATCCTCGTTGGTTAATTCACTGGGAGCAATGGTCCATGCCGGTGTAGGATTATTAATGATATTATCTACTTCCTCAGTTTCTGCAACTGCATCCTCCGGAGCATCTTCCGGTAAAGGTAAAGTATGCGTTTTAGTTCCAAACTTAATCGGAACTGGCATGAATTTATTATACTTTAATAGTAATTCGCGGATTCTTGTTTCTTCAAGGAATTCAGTGGAATCTTCAGCAATATGAAGAATGATTTCCGTACCTCGGTCCGTTTTGTCCGTGGTTTCTTCTAATGTGAATTCAGGACTTCCGTCGCAGATCCATCTTACAGCAGATTCTCCCTCTTTATAAGATTTGGTTAGAATTTCCACTTTATCGGCTACCATAAAAGCCGAATAGAATCCAAGTCCGAAATGTCCTATGATTCCGGCATCCTTAGCCGTATCCTTATACTTTTCCAAAAACTCCTCAGCCCCTGAAAATGCAACTTGATTAATATACTTTTCTACTTCTTCTCCGGTCATACCGATTCCCTGATCGATAATGTGAAGCGTTTTAGCATCCTTATTGATCTTTACTTCAAGCTGAGGATTTCCATATTCCGTTTTTGCTTCCCCGATACTTGTTAAATGCTTTAATTTCAATGTGGCATCGGTGGCATTGGAGATTAATTCTCTTAAAAATATTTCGTGATCACTGTAAAGAAACTTTTTAATCAATGGAAAGATATTTTCCACTGAAACATTAATATTTCCTTTAGTCATAGTATATAGATTTTAAATTTTTCTACTATACTTTTCTCAAAAAAAATACCATGCCGAAGAAAGTGACAGATTGACATAGTTCCGATATATAAAATCTCGGTTTAATCAATCTGGCTCCATTCATTCACTCAAGACCCGTTAGCCATAAAAATAACCACAAACATCTGCGTAATCTGGAGAACAAGAGAAAATAAAAAAAGGTAGCTAAAAAGCCACCTTTAATTATTATCAAAAAAAGAATCTATTTATTTTTCAATTCCTCTTTAATCTTATTTTCTAATTCCTCCGCCAGTTCAGGATTATCTTTCAATACTTCTTTCACTGCATCACGGCCTTGCCCTAATTTAGTTTCTTCATAGCTGAACCAGGAACCGCTTTTCTTCACAATTCCTAAATCTACTGCCTGATCAAGAATCTCTCCCGTTTTAGAAACACCTTCACCATACATAATGTCAAATTCAGCCTGTTTGAAAGGTGGAGCCACTTTGTTTTTTACAATTTTCACTTTCACACGGCTTCCGATAGCTTCATCACCTTGTTTGATCGGTGCACTGGCTTTTCTAATGTCCACTCTTACGGAAGCATAGAATTTCAAGGCATTACCACCGGTAGTCGTTTCAGGATTTCCGAACATTACTCCGATTTTCTCTCTCAGCTGGTTGATGAAGATCACCGTACATTTTGTTCTGGAAATAGTAGCTGTTAATTTTCTTAATGCCTGAGACATTAATCTTGCGTGAAGTCCCATTTTGGAATCTCCCATTTCTCCTTCGATTTCAGCTTTAGGAGTTAGGGCAGCTACTGAGTCGATTACTACAATATCGATAGCTCCTGAACGGATAAGATTGTCTGCAATCTCCAATGCCTGCTCACCATTATCCGGCTGGGAGATGATAAGGTTTTCCAGATCGATTCCCAGTTTTGCAGCATAGGTTCTGTCGAAAGCGTGCTCCGCATCAATAAACGCTGCAATTCCACCTGCTTTCTGAGCTTCAGCAATAGCGTGAAGAGTTAAAGTTGTTTTACCGGAAGATTCAGGTCCATAGATTTCGATGATTCTACCTCTTGGATATCCACCTACACCTAAAGCGATGTCAAGACCTAGAGATCCTGAAGGAATAACTTCGATAGTATTATCAACAGCATTGTCTCCCAACGTCATTACAGTTCCTTTTCCGTAAGTTTTATCTAGCTTGTCAAGCACTAATGCCAGTGCTTTTTTCTTATCTTCAATGTTACTCATTTCAATTAAAATATTCTTCAAAAATACATAAATTAAATGTCAAAAACCAATATTATTTTAGTTTGATATAATGAACTTTGAGTGTGAAAAACAGCAAATTATTATCTCAAATATGGCTCATAACGAAGTCTATGCGAAAGCCGGCAGGTACTGTCGTTTCCTGACAAGATTTAATGAAAATTGGAATTTTTAGTGATCTTCAGGTAATCTTCCAAAACTTTTAGCTGGTCTTTATTCCCTTTTTTTATTCTGGCTTCCCGGCTTACTGTTTTGTCATAGATTTTATTTAAAAACCTTTTCATTTTAGGAAAACCATTTTTAAACAGAATATCAGGAATTTCCAATCTCCGGCAGACTTCATCATCCAGTAAAAACCAGGTGCAGCTAATATGTAAATACCGTAAATTTTTTCTTTGAAATTTAAATTTGAGAATAGGATTTTCCAAAGATTCATTAAGCAGAGAATGGGCCAGTAAAACAGAATCTTTATCTGATGGAGGCTGAATAGAAGTCCATAGATAGAAATATTCTGTGGCTTCTTTCTTATCATTAGGTAAAAGAGCTTCGGGAATTCCCAACAGATAACCTACGTATTTCCAGAGATGAAAAATTCCTTTTTCCTCTTCTGGAGAAAATGTATTTCCCAGTTTATGAAGACTGTGCAGGAAGACAAGGCTGAAACCTATGTAAGTGGCCATCATATCCCATGAATTAATAGGTTCTCCCCAATTTTCAGTATCCCAGTTTTGATAATGTTTTTTAATGGAAAGCCTTGCGTAGGAATGAATCAGTCTTGTTTTTATTGCAAATTCATAACCTTTTCCGTGTATCTCAAGAGCGTTGTATCGCGTGACATTTACCCAAAAGTCCAGGGTTTCGGAGAGACGTTTTACCGCTCCTTTTTTTAAGGCTTCCGTAGCGATAAGAGGCTTATTGAGGTAAGCATAGTCATAACCACCGATCAGACAGTAATCCCGCAACGAAATCAGAGAATCCAGATTACTTCTCATGCACAGCTCTGCACCACTTTTCAGAAGATTTTCATCAAGCCATTCCGGTTTTTTCTGAATGGGAAGGAAGAGTTTTTTTACACTTTCAGGAACAGCATCGGTTTCAGATATTCCCTTTCTTATATAAGTCTCAATTTCTCGTGAAGCTTCCTGAAATTTTTTAGCAAAATGAATATCTTTTACTACCTGATCACCCGTTTCATCCACATGGAAATAATAGGGGGCAAATTTTTCAAAATTCTTGAAACTTACTTCAGCTCCGGAAAAATCAATAAGCTGTTTTCCGTTGCCATGAGCCCAGAAATCTTTGAAATGTTGGAGGTCTTTAAAGCGTGGCTGTACAATCATATTTTTCTGCTTGTATACAAAATTACAAGTTTCACACCGAAATCCTTTGGTGTGATGAATCTGGTTCAAATAAAAAACCTCCCAGTTATTGAGAGGTTTCCTATTGTATTTAAAAGTTGATTCTTACAGAGAAGCTGAATGTATTAACATATCAACTAATTTGTTGGAATATCCCATTTCGTTATCATACCATGAAACTAGTTTCACGAAATTTGGAGAAAGCATGATACCAGCATCTTTATCAAAGATAGAAGTTCTCTTATCTCCTACGAAATCCTGAGAAACCACTGCATCTTCAGTGTATCCTAAGATTCCTTTTAATTCACCTTCAGAAGCAGCTTTGATGGCAGCACAGATTTCATCGTAAGAAGTAGCTTTTTCTAATCTTACGGTAAGGTCTACTACAGAAACATCTACAGTTGGTACTCTGAAAGACATACCTGTTAATTTACCATTTAATGAAGGGATTACTTTTCCTACTGCTTTAGCAGCACCTGTAGAAGAAGGGATGATGTTATTTAGAGCAGCTCTACCACCTCTCCAGTCTTTCATAGAAGGACCGTCTACTGTTTTCTGAGTAGCTGTAGTAGCGTGAACAGTTGTCATTAAACCTTCTACGATCCCGAATTTGTCATGAATCACTTTAGCTAAAGGAGCTAAACAGTTTGTCGTACAAGACGCATTAGACAAGATTTTAATATCGTCTGTCAGTTCTTTATGGTTTACTCCCATTACGAACATAGGAGTATCATCTTTAGATGGAGCAGAAAGGATCACTTTTTTAGCACCTGCATTGATGTGAGCCTGAGCTGATTCTTTAGTAAGGAATAAACCTGTAGATTCTACGATATATTCAGCACCTACTTCATTCCATTTTAGGTTGTTAGGGTCTTTCTCCGCAGTAACTCTGATTTTTTTACCGTTTACCACAAGATCGTTACCTTCTACAGATACTTCTCCTGGGAAAATTCCGTGTACAGAATCATATTTTAACATGTAAGCCATGTACTCTGCATTGATAAGGTCATTGATTCCTACTACTTCAATGTTGTCTCTTTCAGTCATCGCTCTGAATACAAGACGACCAATTCTACCAAACCCGTTAATACCTACTTTAATTGTTGACATAATATTTTGGTTTTTTTAAATTATATTAAAATTATTAGATTGCTAAGATTTCTGAAATCAGTAAAAGATCTTTATTGATTTCGTTATGTTTTTTAATGGCTTCTTCTATAGGAGTATATACCAGATCATTGGAACGCATCCCTGCCATTACATTGGTTCTTCCTTCCATAAGTCCTATTACCGCACCATATCCTAATCTGCTGGCTAAAACCCTGTCTGCACAGCTTGGAGAACCCCCTCTCTGAATATGCCCCAATACCGTTACACGGATGTCATACTCAGGGAACTCTTCTTTTGTTTTATTGGCAATATCATAAATACTTCCCAATGTTTCTCCTTCGGCTACGACTACGATACTGGATGCTTTTCCTGTTTTTTCAGTTTTTCTGAAATTAGCGAAAAGATCCTCTAAACTGTCTTTCTCTTCAGGAATCAGAATATCCAAAGCTCCGGTTGCCAGTCCGCTGTTTAATGCTATAAATCCTGCGTCACGTCCCATTACTTCCACAAAGAAAACTCTGTTATGTGAAGTAGCCGTATCACGGATTTTATCAATAGCTTCCATTGCCGTATTAAGAGCTGTGTCATATCCGATAGTATTATCCGTACCGAAGATGTCATTATCAATAGTTCCCGGAACTCCAAGAACTTTGATGCCGAATTCTTCGTAGAAGATTTTAGCTCCCGTGAAAGTTCCGTCCCCACCAATACATACCAAAGCATCAATTCCTTGCTTTACACAATTATCATATGCTTTTTGTCTTCCTTCTTTGGTTTTAAATTCCAGGGATCTGGCAGACTTAAGAACAGTACCACCCTGATTGATTATATTTTTTACGGAACGAGCCCCCATTTTAAGGAAATCATTATTGATAAGGCCGTTATAACCTTCTCTCACTCCAAAACATTCTATATTATAATAGTTAGCGGTCCTCACTACCGCTCTTAATGCTGCATTCATACCCGGAGAATCTCCTCCTGATGTAAGAACTGCAATTTTTTTTACAGCACTCTCTTTCATCTGTTAAAAAGTTTCGAACACAAATTTACAAAAACAAGTTCAGATAACAGTAGTATGTTGAGAAGAGTTTTGAATATAAATGATCAAAAATTTCTAAAATTTGTAGGTTTAAAAAAATATCTTGCAGTTTTGGTTTCGGGGCTGTTGATGTCCAGTTCGTACCAGGGCGAAATGTTTTTTTGAAAAGGATTAGAAAGCAGATGGATAGACTGTGCCGGAGTAAAACCTTCGGCAAGAAGAAAAAGCTTTTTATTCTCTTTGTTCATACAGGTTCCTGCAATGAAAACCACATGTCCCGGGCTTCCCGGAGTAATTAAAATATCTCCGGTTTTCAAATCGGATGTATGAGCTACTGGCATAGTTTCTTTATTCAGGGAAATGGTACCGGCATAATTAAAGATAAGGTCAAGATAACTTCTGAAACCTGAATAAGAATCATCAAAAGAGGCAGTCTGCCGGAAACGTACTGAATTGCCGGAGACAACAGGTCGGATTCCCTTTTTATAATCATTCCATTTAACCAGGTCTCCACTTGTAAAATGAAATGCTATTTCGTCAAATCTTTTGTTCTTGTATAAATACTCTGCTCTTAAACGGATGACGGCGTCGGCACATTGCTGCAGGTCTCTGTTTCCTGTATCAATATCAAAAATGGCTTCATGGAGATGTTGGATTGCAATAGGTGTTCCGTCATATTTCAGAATCTTAGAACCATAAGTTTTTAATGGGAAATTTTCAATAAATGTTCCGAATGAATTTGGCTTTTCTTCTACCCATTCATAATTTTCAGGTGGAGAAAATCTTTCTCTGACGGTATTTTTCTCTTTATTTATGAGAATTATATTTTCTGAAGGGAGATCGGGGAGGATGTCGATAGGGCTGTGAGATGAGGTTTTATCACTGTTACAGCTGATAATAAATAGGAGGATCACAAAGCCCGGAATCAGTTTTTTCATATGTGTTGGTATGGTTCTGCAAATATCAAAAATTTCGGATAGGAAATACAAGAAATCTGCATTGTCAGAGAATTAAAGTTTTTCCGTCAAATATTTCCAATACCTTTTGGGTACATGCTGAATATGTAATTTCAGATTCTTCCTTTCCACAATATTGGTTTTTGTGAAATACCTCTGCCAGAGTGCCTGATAATTTTTCTCCTCATCATGAAACTTTTCCTGATACCGATGCAGGTCTATTTTCTCTTCCGGATAAAAGAATTCACAGTTTTCCAGATTATATAATATTCCATAGTTTCTTCTCAGATCATAAATCATCCATTTCTGATCCTGATAACGGTCTTTAAAATGCTTTCTTATCAGAGGTAAAACATTGAAATCCGGATCTATTTTAGCAAAGAAAACATCATCCTGCATTTTTTCAAACCGTACGAAAGCGGTCATTCTATGTCTTTCCCTGCTTACGGACTTACAGATCTTGGAGATTTTCAGAATGTCATTATCGGCATAGTTCTGAAGAATATTATCATTGGGATATTTAATGGATTGTTGTATGGCAGATAAAATAAGGTGTTCCAGCTCAGGATCTTCAGAGAAATACACTTTTAAAAGCTCCTGAATTCCCGCTTTTCCTATATTCTGTTCTAATTTAAGTAAAACCCTTTCAGCTTTATCGTGCTGTGTAATCACTTCATGGATTTCAGCGAAGATATTTTCCTGATGAAATTTTTCTTTTCCAATGATTTCCACATTTCTATAACGATATTCGAAAACTTCAAATATTGCTGTTAAAAGCCCGTCGAAACTGCCGTCATAAAGTAAAGTGGTCATTATTTATTTTATTTGATACCCATTGTATTTGTCATTCGGAACGGAGTAAAGAATTTCAATAATTTGATGTAAATAAATTCCTTATTATTTCTGAATTTTAAAACAGACTCAACTGCTGTGAAAACTGATTGTGAAATTTAGAATGACTTCCTCCTACAAGCAGTTTGCGTAAGTTTTTATCAGTGAGATATCTCAGATAAGCATTTCCTGAATTAAAATCTATAAAATACCGTGCTCTGTTTACGGCAGCTCCCAATTTCTTAAGGTGGTCTATAGTCAATACCTGAAAACGCCTTGCGCTTACGATTTTTTTAGCGGTCTTCACTCCAATACCGGGAATCCTTAAAATCATCTGGTAATCGGCTGTTTGCAGGTTAATCGGAAACTGGTCCAAATGTCTCAATGCCCAGCTTAATTTAGGATCAATTTCAAGGTCTAAAAACGGAATGCCTGGATCTAAAATTTCTTCCGCTTTAAATCCGTAAAATCTCATGAGCCAATCGGATTGATATAACCTGTTTTCCCGCAGCATGGGAACTTCAGCTGTTAATGCCGGTAATCTCTTATCTTCCAAAACAGGAACATATCCGGAATAATACACTCTTTTAAGATTGAAATTTTTATAAAAATGGTCAGCTACTTTTATAATCTGCAAGTCATTTTCATTGGTGGCACCTACAATCATTTGGGTAGACTGACCTGCAGGTGCAAATTTCGGAACCTTTCTGAAAACTTTCCTTTCATCCTTATACTGCTCAATTCCATGTTGGATATAGCGCATGGGGCTGATCATATCCTGTCTGTTTTTTTCCGGAGCTAATAATTTTAATCCGCTTTCTGTGGGGATTTCAAGGTTGATGGATAATCGGTCTGCATACAGGGCAGCTTCCTGCATAAGAGTATCGCTGGCACCGGGAATGGATTTTAAATGAATATACCCGTTGAAGTTTTCTTCAAGACGTAATTTTTTTGCTACTCTTACCAAGCGCTCCATGGTAGTATCCGCATTCTTAAAAATTCCGGAACTCAGAAATAAGCCTTCAATATAATTTCTGCGGTAGAAATTGATGGTCAGATCAACAACTTCTTCTACAGTAAAAGCCGCTCTTTTAATATCATTGGAACTTCTGGAAACACAATAGGCACAATCATAAATGCAGTGATTGGTTAAAAGAATCTTGAGAAGGGAAACACATCGCCCGTCTTCCGTATAGGTATGGCATATCCCGCTTACGGAACTGTCTCCTAAAGCACCTTTTTTGTTTTTTCGGGTTCCCCCGCTGGACGAACAGGAAACATCATATTTCGCTGCATCTGCGAGGATTTCGAGCTTTTCTTTAAGGCGGTCAAAATTCATTTAAAGTGAGAATAATCTTTTTGTTTTCAGTTCAAAAGTAATTCCAAAATTGAGAAATGTCACTCTTTTTTGGAGAAAGTTATCAACAAATTAACGCTATAAAATGACTATATTTACGGGCATTAAAGTTATACTATGAATCATCAGCCGATAGAAGGTTTTTCAAAGCTTAATAAACAGGGAAAAATAGACTGGCTCGTTAATGAATATCTAGACGGGAATCAGGAATATCAAGATATATTGAAACAATATTGGAACGAAAATGCTGATCTTCAGAAACTTCATGAAGAATTTTCAGAAAACACGATTTCTAATTTTTATATGCCGTATGGAATAGCTCCCAATTTTTTAATTGACGGAAAATTATATGCGCTTCCTATGGCGGTAGAAGAAAGTTCCGTAGTGGCGGCAGCCTCTAAATCTGCTAAATTCTGGTTAGATAAAGGCGGTTTTAAAACGACCATTATCAATACCGAAAAATTAGGACATACCCATTTTATATTTAATGGAGAACCTCATAAGCTTCAACATTTTTTTAATTTTAAACTGAAAAAGAAATTACTGGAAGCAACAGAAGAGATTACTGCCAATATGAGAAAAAGAGGTGGCGGAATTTTGAATATTCACCTCATTGATAAAACAGCAGATCTTCCTCATTATTATCAGCTCAAGGCAAGTTTTGATACTGTAGATTCCATGGGGGCCAATTTTATTAATTCCTGTCTGGAACAGTTTGGGAAGACACTGAGAGAAGAAGTGGCTAAAGAGGAAGATTTTACCCAGGAAGAAAAAGATTCTTTACAGATTGTGATGAACATACTTTCCAATTATACTCCGGACTGTATTGTAAGAGCTGAGGTTTCTTGCCCGATTGAAGATCTGAAAGACGACAGCGGAATTGCTCCGGAAGAGTTTGCCTGGAAGTTTAAGCAGGCGGTTACCATTGCAGAAATTGAGCCTTTCCGTGCAACCACTCACAATAAAGGAGTGATGAATGGCGTAGATGCAGTGGTTATCGCAACGGGAAATGATTTCAGGGCAACAGAGGCTTGTGCACATGCTTATGCGGCCAGAGACGAACAATACAAATCTTTAACTCATTGTACGACAGATAACGGAATTTTCAGGTTCTGGATCGATCTTCCTATTTCAGTGGGAGTTGTGGGTGGTCTTACCAACCTTCATCCTTTGGTTAAATTTTCACTGGCATTATTAGGAAAGCCTTCAGCTCAGGGATTGATGAGTGTTTTAGCGGTTTCGGGATTGGCCCAGAACTTTGCGGCATTGCGTTCTCTGGTAACTACGGGAATCCAGAAAGGACATATGAAAATGCACCTTTTGAACATTTTGAATCAGATGGGAGCAACAGAAGATGAGAAACAGTATTTTGTAAATTATTTCAAAAACAGAACGGTTACCCATCATGAAGTAATCAGTGAATTTAACCGGGTGAGAGGTCAATAGTGAAAAAAGTTGAGATTTTATTTTTTCTGATCCCTATTTTGTTTTTTTCTCAGAAAAATATGCAGGTAGCCGATTTAATGCCAAAGTCGGAAGATTATGTTTTTCCCGTTGTTTCATATACTGAAAAACCTTTGGTAGAAGATAAAATCAATACTTTTTTACAAGTAAGCGGTCTCGAATATATTCCTGGGACAGGAAAGAACCCTTTTCAGTTAGCTGCTACTGCTACTAATTCTTACACCAATTATGTTTATTATTATAACTGGAAAAAGCTAAAGACTCCAAAAAACATTTTAAGTCTTGCAATGGAAGGGGAAGCATCAGGAGCCTATCCTGAGTCTTTTTCTGAATGGAATAACTTTGATGCCAGGACAGGAAATTATATTAATCTTGAAGATTTATTTCGTCCGGAAGCTGTAGCAACAATAGAAGGACAACTAAATGAGCAGGTTGAAAAAAGAATTCAAAATTATCTTACAGAATTAAAATCTTTTCCAGAATCCAATGAAGATTCCAAAGAACAGATTGAAATGTATGAATCCTGTTTGGGATCATCTCACTCGTTAAAATACGTAAAGTATTTCTTTGGAAAAGATAAGCTTACTCTGGTAAGGGAACGCTGTTCTAATCATGCTATGAGAGGCTTGGATGATTTAGGTAGTCACTATATTGAATTTTCTTTTAAAGAACTGGGAAAATACTGGAGTCCGTATGCTGAAAATCTCCTTTCCGGTTCCGAACATCCTGTTCACCAGCAAGGAATTCAAAATAAACTTTACAAAGGGAAAATCAATCAATATCCAATTATACTGTTGGTTCAGAATGTTTATGAAGATGGTTCTTTTTCAGCTGTGTATTGGTATGAAAAAAGAAAAAAACTAATTGAGTGGAATGGAATAATAAAAGATAATCATATTTCTATTACAGAAAATGATTATCATAGTGAAGAATTAAAAGCCTGGATTCCAAGAGCAATAATTGAAGTGGAGGTGAAAGGAAATAGAATAAACGGAACCTGGCAGGATTACAAAACAAAAAAGTATTTAAATCTAGAACTAGAAGAATTATAAAAATGAAAACAATTACATTAGTCTTTGGAGCTGTTTATGGCTTGTTGTCTGTGATTTTGGGAGCATTTGGAGCCCATGCTCTCAAAAAGATATTATCAGTTGAAAGATTAGAAAGCTTTGAAACAGGTGTGAGATACCAAATGTATGCTGCTTTTTACCTTTTAATTGTAGGTTACATTTTAAAATTTGAAACTTCCTCCGAAAAATGGATTTCTATTTGTATGATTGCAGGAACAATACTGTTTTCATTCAGTATTTATTTACTTTGTATGCAGGATAGTTTAGGAGCAAATCTGAAATTCCTGGGTCCCATTACTCCAATTGGGGGAACTTTAATGATCTTAAGCTGGGCAATGTTGATTTTTTATTTTGCCAAAAGCAATATTTAAAGGACTAATCCGAATTTTTAGACTCAGAATCTTGGACTTCCGTGTCTTTTTAGTAAATTTGTAGAACTGTTATATTTGAAAATAAAATAATAAAAAATAATATGAATCTTCACGAGTATCAATCAAAAGAGATTTTATCAAAATACGGTGTAGCAATACAACGTGGTTTTGTAGCGAATAATGTGGATGAAGCTGTAGCAGCTGCCGAAAAAATTACTGCCGAAACCGGAGCTCAGGGCTGGGTAGTAAAAGCACAGATCCATGCAGGTGGACGTGGTAAGGGTGGTGGTGTAAAGTTTTCCCCGAATATGGATAAACTAAAAGAAAATGCACAGAACATCATCGGAATGCAGTTAGTAACTCCACAAACATCCGCAGAAGGTAAAAAAGTAAATTCTGTTTTGATTGCAGAGGACGTATATTATCCTGGTGAAACTGAAACTAAAGAGTTTTATGTTTCTATCCTTTTAGACAGGGCTCAAGGAAAAAATACAGTAGTATATTCTACAGAAGGAGGTATGGATATTGAGCATGTAGCTGAAGTAACTCCTCATTTAATTCATAAAGAAACTATTGATCCTGCTTTGGGATTGCAAGGTTTCCAGGCTAGAAAAATTGCTTTCAACTTAGGTCTTGAAGGAAATGCGTTCAAAGAGTTTGTGAAGTTTATTTCAAGTCTTTACAATGCTTATACAGGAATTGATGCTTCTCTTTTTGAAATCAATCCGGTATTAAAAACTTCTGATAATAAAATCATCGCTGTTGATGCTAAAGTAACTTTAGATGATAACTCATTATTCCGTCACAAAGATTTAGCTGAATTAAGAGATACAAGAGAAGAAGATCCAATTGATGTGGAGGCTGGAGAAGCAGGTCTTAATTTCGTTAAGCTGGATGGTAACGTTGCTTGTATGGTAAACGGAGCAGGTCTTGCAATGGCAACAATGGATATCATTAAACTTTCAGGAGGTAATCCTGCGAACTTCCTTGACGTAGGAGGTACAGCAGATGCTCAGAGAGTGCAGACTGCATTTGGTATCATCTTAAGAGATCCTAATGTAAAAGCTATTTTAATTAATATATTCGGTGGTATCGTGAGATGTGACAGAGTTGCTCAGGGGGTAGTAGACGCTTACAAAGCAATGGGATCTATTCCCGTTCCAATTATTGTAAGACTACAGGGAACTAATGCTGTTGAAGCTAAAAAGATTATTGATGAATCAGGACTTAATGTTCATTCTGCAATTACTCTTGAAGAAGCAGCAAACAAAGTAAAAGAAGTTTTAGCTTAATATTAGCTAATCTTATATAAAGCAGAAACCCGCATAATATGCG
>NZ_JALAHD010000020.1 GCF_022712095.1 Chryseobacterium sp.
AAGAACAATCTGATTTTTATTATGATTATTTGTTAAATCATATAGCGTGGGAGAATTTTGAGGCTATTTATTCTGGTAAAAGGATAATAGCTAAACGAGAGGTAGCATGGTTTGGTGATGAAGAATTTGAAATAGTCTATTCTGGTATAAAAAAAAATGTTCAGCTTTGGACATCTGAATTATTGAATTTGAAAAAGAGGTGTGAAGAAATATCAGGTGAAACCTATAATTCATGCCTTTTAAATTTATATCATGATGGAAGTGAAGGAATGGCCTATCATAGTGATAAAATAAAAGATATCAATAGGTATAAAGCGATTGCATCTTTAACCTTTGGTGCTGAGCGAAAATTTTTATTTAAACATAAGATGACTAATGAAAAAATAGAAATTGTTTTAGAAAATGGTGGACTATTGGTAATGAAAGGAGAAACACAGGATCATTGGCTTCATAGAATACCTCCGGAAATGAAAATAAAGACACCGAGAATTAACCTTACATTTAGAACTGTTTAAAAAATAGAGAGCATCTTGCTCTCTATTTTAATACTCCGACTTCTATAAAACTATCACTATAAATTTTGATGAAGGCTTTAGTATAATCCTCCTTTGTTGCCATATTAGGATTGTCTAAGAATTTCTGAGGATTAACAGAGAAAAGCGGAAACCATGTACTGCTGACCTGAATCTGTATTTTATGCCCTTTTTTAAAAGTGTGCAATACATCCTGAAGTCTGAAATTCACTGCTGTTTTCTGATTGGGAATCAATGCTTCTCCTTTTTCTCTGGAATTTCTAAACCTGGCCGGCATAATCTCACTTCTTACCATCTGATGGTAATTTCCATAAATCACACCCTCTCTTTTCTCAACCGGAATAAAATCTTCGGGGTAGACATCGATTAACTTCACTGCAAAATCAGCATCTGTAGAAGTGGATGCAATATTTAATTTAGCCATAATTTCTCCTGACAATGTAATATCTTCAGAAAGAACATCCGTTGTAAAAGTCAAAACATCAGGTCTTCCTGTGGCAAACCTCTGATCTTCCGACATATAATTTCTTGGAGTGAAAGCATTGAAATCCCTTAAGTTAGAAGAGCTTGGGACAGGATTATCAGGATCACTGTAATATTCTGAAAATCCTGATCCAGCAGTACTTTTCAATGTATTGTCGGCCAGATAAAAATTGATTTTCTGTATATTTTTAGGAGGATAAGTGGAGAATTCTTTCCATTCTTTGGATCCGGTGTCATACATAAGTGCTTCCGGTAAACCAGCATCTTGTTTTGTATTTTCTTTCAGGTAATGGCTAAAAAATTTGGTCTCTATATTTTTCTGATAATAAGTAGCTATACTGTCGCCAAAATAAATGTCATTATGAAAGTGTTTTCCCATTTCCCGCGACCAGCCACCATGAGAAAAAGGGCCCATTACTATCGTATTCTTGGCTTTAGGGCTGTTTTTTTCAATGGTTTTATAGATGTTTAAAGGTCCGGAAAGATCTTCTGCATCATACCATCCTCCTACGGTCATTACTGCATGATTGATATTTTTAAGATGAGGTAAAAGACTTCTTTTTTGCCAGAATTCATCGTAATTCGGATGGTTCATAATTTCAGTCATAAAGAAGTTATTCTTGTAATACTTTTCATAACCGTCTTTCAAGGTTCCCATCTCTTTGTAAAACTTAAGACCATCTTCTGAAGTAGGTTTGATCATGGAATCTGTATACCATGCTTGTTTTTCAGGTTTTGTTTTCTGAACCCCGAAAACGGGAAAGGTTCTGAAATACCCCAGCATAAATTTACCGTTATGAAGAAAATCATCATTCCAGAAATCTAAAATAGGCGCTTGAGGAGAGGAAGCAACTAAGGCAGGGTGCTCTGATAAAGTTCCTACGGCAGTATAAAAACCAGGATAAGACGTTCCAAACTGACCTATTTTGCCGTTGTTATTTTGAATATTTTTAACCAGCCAGTCTATCGTGTCATAAGTATCTGTACTTTCATCCACATTTTTATTGCTTTTATGCTCTACCTGAGGAGTCATATTGGTGAAAGTTCCTTCACTCATGTACCTTCCGCGGACATCCTGATAAACAAAAATGTATTTGTCCTTCATCAAGTATTCATTGGGACCAAGCTTGGTTTTATATTCATGTTCTCCATAAGGTGCAATGCTGTAGCAGGTTCTTTGCATAAGCATCGGATATTTATTTTTACCGGAGATATCTTTAGGAATGTAAATGGCAGTAAAAAGCTTTACACCATCCCGCATTGGAATATATACTTCTTTTTTAGTGAAGTTATCCCTTACAAAACTATCGGAATTGACATTTTGAGATTTGTAAAATACGAAAAAGAAGGTAAGTACAATAGAAATATGGATTTTCATAAACAAAATTTGAGACGAATTTAAAAATAAAAATAGATTTCAATTAAATTCCTTTACAAATTTTTATAAAATATAAGATATTTATAAAAAAAGAACCCTGAAAATGATTTCAGAGTTCCTTTATGATAATAAAATATTGAGATTATGCTCTCAAATATCTTGAATAAGCATATCCTTCCTGCCCATCAGCAGTTTTTACTTTCCACCAATCGTCAGAGGTCTGTTCGATCAAAGTAACGGAAGAACCTTTTGCAGCTTTACCTACAACAGCAGCATCTGTAGAAGGCTCTTGTCTGATATTCAGGTTAGATTCTTCTGTAGCTACCGTAAGAGAAGCTCCGGAAGCTAATCCTTCTACCTGTACATCGATATTAATATCAGAAGCGGAATATGTAGAATCTATAGTTCCTAAAGCATTCCATACCGCATCTTTAGCAGCTGTATTGGAAGCACTTCCTGAAACATAAAGAATTCCATCCTGTTCCTGAACCTTAAGATTCGAAATCCCTGCAGACTGAGCAGCAGAAACTACACTTGAATATTTATCTTGTAATGTACTCATCTTAAATTATTTTACTGTATAGTTAAAATTAACTTTTCCTACTTTCAAAGCATCTACGGATTCTTTGATTTTTCTAGCCTGTAGTGGAGAAACATTTCCTGTAAGTGTAAGTTCACCGTTCACAACTTCTACTTTTACAGATGGAAAATCTTTCACTGCATCCTGAACTTTTTGCTGAACTGCAGGATCCACAGCTGTAGTAGTTGCTACAGGAACATCAGCAGGTGCTATAGTAGCCATATCCATTACGTCTTTAATACCGCTTACGGCTTTCAGCTGAGCGATCATAGCATCTTTAGATTGCTGATCTGTGAAAGTTCCGCTTAGGTGAGCTACTCCGTCTTTTACTTCTACAGAAGCACCGGGATTAGACGTTACAATAGTAGTAGCCTGAGTCTGCAGATCTGCATCAGAAACTTTCTTTTTGCATGATACTGCTCCGAATGATACTGCGATTGCTAAAGCAGCCATTGCGATTGTTTTTTTCATAGAGTATTTATTTAATGTTTTTAATACTACCAAATTTAATAATAAAATTTATACCAAAAGGGTAAAACTGAACTAAATATTTTGTGGTTTTCACTCAAAGTCTTTGTATTCAGTTGTTTGTGATTTTAATATTTAATAAAGGATAAAAATTTAATAATCCATCTAGATTTAATTAAAATTTTAAAACTATTATATTTGTGCAATTGATCAATTTATGAAAGGACAAAATAAACTATTTGTGGCTATTATTATTGCTCTGGTTTTGGGAGTAATGATAGGCGGGATTGTACACATACAATATCCTGAGAGTGCAGAATCTTTCTCAGGTAACATCAAACTTCTCGGAACTATTTTTATCAGACTCGTACAGATGATTATTGCACCATTGGTATTTACTACCCTTGTGGTAGGAATTGCTAAAATGAGTGATATCAAAATGATCGGAAGGGTAGGAGGAAAGGCTATGCTGTGGTTTGTTTCAGCTTCTTTGGTTTCTCTTTTCATAGGGTTAATGCTTGTCAATTGGTTAGAACCGGGACATGTAACTAAATTGCCGATACAGGATGCTGCTTCCGCTGCAGATCTTTTAAAAACCAGTAAAGGTTTTTCCCTTGAAGATTTTGTGAAACATGTGGTTCCTAAAAGTATATTCGAAGCTTTTGCAACTAATGAAGTTCTTCAGATTGTGGTTTTTTCCATTATGTTTGGAATTGCCTTGGCTAATCTCGGGGATGATTATGCACAGCCGGTAATTAAATTATTTGATATCATAGCCCATGCCATTCTTAAGATGGTAGGATATATTATGTGGTTTGCTCCTCTTGGGGTGTTAGGAGCTATAGCTGCAGTAGTGGCTACAAATGGCTTTGAAATTTTCAAAGTTTACGCAATTTATCTTCGTGATTTCTTCTTTGCTTTAGGAATCCTTTGGCTTGTATTATTAATAGTAGGATATTTTATTCTGGGAAATCGTCTTTTCGAATTAATGAAAAGAATAAAAGAACCTTTATTGATTGCATTTTCTACTACAAGCTCAGAAGCAGTTTTCCCGAAACTGGTAGAAGAGCTGGAGAAATTCGGATGTAATAATAGAGTAGTGTCATTTATTCTGCCGCTGGGGTATTCTTTTAATCTTGACGGAAGTATGATGTACATGACTTTTGCTTCTATTTTTATTGCTCAGATTTATGGAGTGGAAATGACATTAGGACAGCAGATTATCATGCTTTTGGTTTTAATGCTTACTTCAAAAGGAATTGCAGGAGTGCCTAGAGCTTCTTTAGTGATCATTGTGGCCACCTGTTCTATGTTCGGGATTCCTCCGGAAGGAATTGCTTTGATTTTACCGATTGATCACTTCTGTGATATGGGACGAAGTATGACCAATGTTTTAGGAAATGCTTTAGCTACTTCGGCAGTTTCTAAGTGGGAAGGACAGTTGGACAGCCCTACTGAACATATATAAATTTAAATTTTGATGAAGGCTAAAGGTCTGAAACTACATAAACAAGAGGTTCTCCATGATGGATATGCCATTATTGAGAATGTATTTTCTGACGATGAAATAACAAAAATTTCAGAAGAGATTCAGAAAATAGATACTTCCAAAGAAAATTTCAGGAAATCTGAAGATTTGTTTGCCATCAGACAGTTTCTGAAAGAGGTTCCGGAGATTAACCATCTTGTTTTTAATACGAACATAAAGGAAATTATCAAAAAGATATTTGGCGATCAATATTTTGTGGTTAAAAGCATCTATTTTGATAAGCCTGAAACATCTAATTGGTATGTGGCTTACCATCAGGATTTGACAATTTCCGTAGACCGGAAAATTGATTTGCCTGATTTTGGACCCTGGACAACCAAACATAATCAGTTTGCTGTTCAGCCTCCTTTGCCTATTCTGGAAAATATTTATACCATTAGGATTCATCTGGATGACACTACCAAAGATAATGGAGCTCTAAAAGTAGTCCCAGCTTCTCATACTAAAGGAATTTACAGACCGGAAACGATTGATTGGAATACCGAAATAGAGCGTATAAATGAAGTTAAAAAAGGAGGAATTATGATTATGAAGCCTTTGATCCTTCATGGTTCCAACAGAACCATAAATGGCAACAGGAGAAGGGTAATTCATATTGAATTTTCTGATCAGGAACTTCCGCAGGAGATGCAATGGTCTGAAAGGCTAAATTATAATGATTAGCTTATTGTTTCTTTATTTTGTAAAATAAAATAATTCTTAAAAAAAATAAATCCCTCTGAATATTCGGAGGGATTCATTTTTATAGGGATTAGTGATTGTTATTGTATGGAGATCTCATCTATGAAGATATAGGCATCACCACCGGCTCCCTGATGCCATGCCGGAAGCTTACCGAAATAATAGGCTTTTATCTTAACAAAACGGGCTTCAGTAGGAAGTATATCAGTTGAAAAGTTTTCCACCTGAACTTTTTCATCCTTAGGATCAATGTTATTTTCCAGGGTTTTAAGAAGGATATAATTTTTACCATCCATAGAAGCATAATATTCCACTTTCTTAGGCATTAAGATCCAGGCTCTGCTATCCTGAAGGTAGGTAGAAGAAAGTTTCCTGATCTGCTGAGGAGATTTGAAATCGATAACGGCTTCAAAATTTTGTCCCTGATATCCCTGCCATTCCCCTTTCCTCCAGTTGGTTGTCCCGTTGATCCCGTCAATAAGTGCAAACTTTCCTCCGGCGGTGTATTGAGGATTAACCGTCGAACTGATGTTAATATCCCAGTTATTAGGGCGTTTATTAAAGTTAGCAGTTACAACTGCACTTTTTTCCCTGTTTCTTTCAGCATAGGCTGAAACTTGGGAGGTATTATTGATGGTGAAAGGAGCTTTATAGGTTTTGAACGTTTTCTTTCCTTTGGTATCGGCTCCCTCGGTGATCATATAGTAGATTTTGTCATTAGGATTCATAGGAGTAATTTCGACCTGAGTGGAAAAATCAAAAAGACGATCAGCTGAAATGACAGGAGCTGCTGTTTGTTCTGAATATTTAAAATCTCTAACAGGCTGTACATTTTCGAAGCCTAATTTTCGGAGCTCTGCTTTTCCTGTATTTTTGGTGATGGTTCTTGTCGTTCCGTCTTCTAAATGAATTGTAATTTCATCAAAATAAGGAGTAGTGGTTTCCCATTCCGGTAAGCCAGGAGTTACAGAATAGATTCCTATAGAGCTTAAAATGTACCATGCACTCATTTGTCCGCAGTCTTCATTTCCGATCAACCCATCCGGGCTGTTTTTGTAGAAATTATCAAGAATAAATTTTATTTTTTCATCTGTTTTCTGAGGTTTATCTACATAATTGTAAAGATAGGCAATATGATGGCTGGGCTCATTTCCCTGTGCATACTGACCGATTAATCCTGTAATATCTACCTGTTCTCTGCCGGTAGTCATATCAGGAGCGGAAAAGATACCATCGATGAATTCTTCGAATCTGGCTTTTCCTCCATGCGCGGAAATTAATCCAGGAATATCTTGGGGTACGAAATAAGAATAATGCCATGAATTTCCTTCCGTATAATTATTATTGACTTCTCTCGGATCAAAAGGAGAATACCAGCTGCCGTTCTTTCTGGCCTGCATAAATCCGTTTTTAGGATTATATAAATTTTTCCAGTTCTGAGAACGTTTCATAAAATACTGATAATCCTCTTTTTTACCTAAAATTTTAGCCATTTGGGCAATACACCAATCATCATAAGCGTATTCCAATGTTTTGGAAACACTTTCGTGTTCATCATCCACACTAATGAAATTGTTCTGTTTATAAGCATTTAGCCCAAAAATGTCAAGCATGGCAGAGTTTTTTGAAGCTTCAAAGGCTTTTTCATAGTTAAATCCCTTAATTCCTTTTGCCATAGCATCAGCAATAACGGAAACGGCATGGTATCCGATCATACATTCTGTTTCATTGGAAGCCAGTTCCCATACCGGAAGTTTTCCCCCCTGTTCATATTGTTTGATGAAAGTATTAATGAAATCTGATGTTCTTTTTCTGTCAATCAATGTCATAAGAGGATGAGCTCCTCTGAAAGTATCCCAAAGTGAGAAAACGGAGTAATAACTGAAATTTTCTGCCGTATGGATTTTGTTGTCTCTTCCTCTGTATTTTCCATCAATATCCATGGCAATATTAGGTTGGGTGAACACATGATAAAGAGCAGTATAAAAAACGGTAAGTTTATCTTTATTATCCGATTTAACTTCTATTTTGGACAGTTCTTTATTCCAGTTTTCTTCTGCCTGTTTTTTTATAGCTTCAAAATCATTGGACTTTCCTTCAGCTAACATATTTTTTGCAGCACCTTCGTAAGATGTGGGGGAAAGAGCAACTTTAATATTAATTTTTTCTCCTTTTTTTACAGTAGTAGAAAAAGAAAGGGCAAGGCGGGTTCCTGTATATATATTATTTTCCTGTTTGCCATTAATTTCTTTTTTAGAAATGTTCAGAGGTTTTGAAAACTCAATTCTCGCATAGATATACTGATTGGTAGCCCAGGCTTCACTTCTTCTTAGAACTTCTATTGTTTTGTCATCAATGATCTTTACTTCACCTTCAAGGAGTTTATCTCTATGGTTTAAATCTAATATGATATTGGCATTTCCTGATTTATTGAAAGTGTACTCATGATAGCCCACACGCTCTGTAGTGGTTAGCCGAACATTGATATTGTTTTTATCCAGTTTTACAGAATAGAATCCTGCAGAGGCCTGTTCATTTTTATGAGAGAATTTGGATGAATAATCTTTATTACTCAAACTGGGAGTTCCCATTGTGGGCATAAGCATGATATCACCGTAATCCGATACACCAGTGCCGTTAAGATGGGTATGGGAAAAACCGTAAATTACAGAATCTGAATAATGATAACCGCTACAGCCGTCCCAGCTTCCGTCAATTCTTGTGTCCGGTGACAGCTGAACCATTCCGAAAGGAACAATTGCTCCCGGAAAAGTATGCCCATGGCCTCCTGTCCCGATAAAAGGATTAACATACTGACTGTAATTTTGTGAAAAAAAATTATGAAATACTATTCCTAAAAGAAAAATAAATGTTTTTTTCATTTCTAAAATAAAATTTCTTAAAAGTACTATAAAATTTGGTTTGGCAAAAGAATTTATCTATGATTAACTTTACTTATTCTAAATAGGTAAAATTTGCTTAAATTTGTAAAACAATTTATAAAGATTTATGTTGAAGAAAGAACAGGTTCAGGATTTCCTTAAAGAAATAGAAGTAGATGATCTGGTGAATAATCTGCAGATTATGGGTAATGATGTCTATATTGATATGACAGCACATTCTCCGGCTATGCATGAGAAAAAGAAATTGGAGGCAGCTATGAAGCAGGCCTTTACCAGTGAATTTGGAGAAGATATTCATCTTAAACTTAAAATAGTTTCTCCGGAACCAAGTGAGGTTCAACAAAGTCAGATTAAAGGAAAACAGATTCCGGGAATTCAGAATATCATAGCAATTGCTTCCGGAAAAGGCGGAGTGGGTAAATCTACCGTGGCTGCGAATCTTGCCGTTACATTGGCTAAAATGGGATTCAAAGTAGGACTATTGGATGCCGATATTTATGGACCTTCAGTTCCTACCATGTTTGATACGGAAGGACAAAAACCTATTTCAGTGGAAGTAGAAGGTAAAAACCTGATGAAGCCGATTGAAAACTATGGAGTGAAAATGCTTTCCATAGGATATTTCTCCGGGGCTAATCAGGCAGTGGTATGGAGAGGGCCAATGGCTTCCAAAGCATTGAATCAGATGATCAGAGATGCTGCATGGGGAGAATTGGATTTCTTATTAATTGACCTGCCTCCGGGAACAGGAGATATCCATCTATCTATCATACAGGAGGTTCCCGTAACAGGATCTGTTATTGTAAGTACGCCTCAGCATGTAGCTTTAGCAGATGTGAGAAAGGGAATTGCAATGTTCCAGATGGAAAGTATCAACATTCCGGTCCTTGGACTGGTAGAAAATATGGCTTATTTTAGCCCTGAAGAATTGCCGGATAATAAATATTATATCTTTGGAAATCAGGGAGCACAATATCTGGCTGATGATTTAGGAATTCCTGTGTTGGGAGAAATTCCTTTGATCCAGAGTATCAGAGAGGCCGGAGATGTAGGAAGACCTGCAGCTTTACAGGAAGGTTCTAAAATTGCTGAGATTTATACCAAAACAGCACAGAATATGATTGAAAGCCTGGTAGAAAGAAATAAAAACCTTCCTCCAACGGAAGCTGTGAAAATTACTACCATGGCAGGGTGCTCGCCTAAAAAATAAATCAGTTGTAAAAACCGAATCGAATCGAAAAAAATATGGACACAAATATAACACACGAAGATACCGTAACAAGGGTAATGGAAGCTTTAGAGAGCATTCGTCCGTTCCTTAATAAAGACGGTGGTGATATTGAACTTATCGATGTAAAGGAAAACCAGGTTTTTGTAAAACTTTTAGGAAACTGTTCAGGTTGTCCGGTTAACTTTTCAACATTAAAATTAGGAGTGGAAAACACAATTAAGCAACACGCTCCTGAAATTGAAAAAGTGGTAAGTGTAGAGTAAAAAATAATAAGATATATATTTTTTCAAGACAGGTTTTTGAGCCTGTCTTTTTTTGTCAAGACTTTCTACAATAAAAAAGCTTCAGAATTTTCTGAAGCTTCTCTTAACATTTTTGATACTTATTTTACCATCACTCTTTTTACTCCATTTTCTGAAGTTTTAATCAGGTAGACTCCTGTAGAAAGCCCGGAAGTGTCAATGGTTAAAGCCACTTTTTCTTTTTTGATAAATTTTCCGGACATATCATACAGTTCATACACCTGTACTCTGTTGAAATATAATATATTTCCTTTGTTAACAGGATTCGGGAATACATTGAAAGTTGCTTTCTCAGTTTTTACCTCATTGTTTCCTAAAGTAGCAGACTGTGCAACTTCGTACATCGATAATGTTCCGCTGATTTCATTGGCAACGATTATATAGCCTTTTCCGGTAGTAGTATTTTCCGGGGCAATATAAATAATACCTTCCGGGCCGTTATCACCTCCATACGCTGAAGTTGAACGGGGATTTTTATAATCTGTAAAAGTAACGTTATTAGGATCAGTGATATTATATACCATTACTCCTCCTGTTCTTTCCAGTGTTATGAACGCAAAAGTCTGTCCGCTTATCGTAGCTAATGCCACACCTTCCGGTTCAGGACCTTTAGCACGGCTTCTGCTTTTAGGCGTATTACTTTCATTATCGGCATTAAACAGATCAGCATGATGGGCGGCAATATATCTTTCAAACTGGTCACCACTGTCATATACAATCTGTTTGGTATCGGCATTAAAAATAGAGAAGGAGCGGGCTCCTAATGCATTGATTTCTTCAAACTGACTATCATTGTCTGTATCACCGTTGACACTGGTTACTCTGAATCTTCCTAAATTATAGGATTCCTTTAGAACGGAGGAATGAGGAAATAGAGTTGGATCTAAATTATAACCATTGGCACCTACGGTTGTTCTCTCACTGAAACCTGATAAGTCTTTTTCATCTCCTTCATTTGCTGTAACAATATAATGAGTATTTCCCACTTTATAATTCTGTACCGCATCAGGTGTATAATAAGTTTTAACGGGCCAGTTGGCAATTAAGATTTCATTATTATTATCAGATGCATCGAAACCGTTTCCGGGCTGGCTCATATCTTTTTTGCCTAATCCCCAGATATCGGTTATGGTTTTAGTAACCAGATTAATTTCTGCAATGGCATTATTTTCTTGTAAAGTAACCCATGCTTTTTGATTGTCTGAGCTTACCGTAATATATTCAGGTTCCAGATCCTGTGATAAGGTACTTGTAGATTTTACCTTTCTTAGTCCTGTTACCATTAAAGCAGACTCCTGGGAATCGAAATTATTAAAGTTTAATGTGGTAACATTATTTTGGGTCAGATTACTGATTCCTCCTGAAATATCAATGATGCTTACGGAACCTTCAGGATCTATAGTGTAGGCATCGTTAGGCTCACCTTCATTGGCGGTGAGTACTTTTGTTCCATCAGGTGTAAATGTAATCATATCAGGCAAAGCCCCTACATTGAGCTGTTTTAAAAAATTGCCGTTGATGTCAAAGAAAACTACAGAACCGTTTTGCTGAGGATCTGCATTAGGAGAGGATACGACAATAATACCGTTTTTCACGGCGATACTTGTAATCCCGCCGTAAGAAGCCATATTTACGGTTTTTGTTACGACAGGAGTTGCTGGATTACTAAAATCGATGATATCAAAAACTTCGGTTAAAGAACTTATTGTAAAAAGCTTTTGACTGGCCGGGTCGTGAACGGCAATTTCCGTAGAACTGTTATTACTGCCTGAAGGGTCAAAGCTTCCTATATAATTGAGCTGGATTTGGTGAGAAGGAACTGGAGCCGGTTTGTCATTATCGACAATATAAATGGTAGATGAATTATTACCTGAAATAGTTGCTCCTACAGGATTTTCTAAACTTACTACAAAATATTCCGCCTGTTGTTCGGCTATAGTATCATCTGTAATAGGAATGTTGACTGTATAGCTTGTTGCAGAAGGATTTATCTGAATAGTTTGATTAGCCAGAGTAAAATCATTAGAATCTGCTGTGCTGTACGGAGCAGGTTTCACTATTAAATCTACAGTAGAATTGGCAGGATTACTTACATTAATTACAAAATTCAAACTTCCCGCACCTTCATTCACCTTAATGAAGTTTTTTTCCCAACTGATAACTGTCGCGGGTGCAGTTCCCATAGGAGTTGCATCTACTGTAAAATTGTCAAAACGGTTATTTCCGACATTTCCTCCAGAACCTGTTGAAAATTCAACCTTTAATTTGAAGTTAGAATTGTTGGATACTCCTGAAATACTCGAAAAATCAAAGGACACCAATTGGGGATCAGCATCCTGGGGAGAAATGGTCTGATAAGGTATAAAGTTAATCCCATCTGTTGAATAAGACCAGAATTGAGTTCCTGCTCCAGAGCCGGACCTTCTTGTGGCAAATTTTACTATTACATTATTATATCCTGTGGTAGGCAGGGAAAATTGTAAACTGCCACCTATAGGATTATTGAATCTTAAATGGGCTCCCGAAGGATCTCCGTTTCTGGCATTGAGATTTTGAGAACTGAAGTTCTGCCCGGTACCTCCTGCAAAGTCTATAACACTTGTGCCTCCTGCTAGTGCAGTAAGTGAACCGCTGATCAGGGAGGAAGTGGGAGAAGTAATAGAAGTTTCTGAGGCATTATTATTGAAGTTCCAATAGTGGATGAGGGATGATTGTCCCGAAACTTCGTATTGAAGAAAAAGAGCGGCAATCACAGCTCCTTTGAATAGGTAGTTATTGATCATTTCTGCAGATATTTTAATTGATGCAAAAATGATCAATAAGATTGGTTGATATTTTAATTAAATTTTAATAAATGATTAATAAAATTTAATTATATCTCTCTTTTATGTTTTTTAGAATGATAATTAAATCATCATTATTGGTGGCTCCTGAAATAAAGGAATCCGGAAATAGCTACTAATATCAGAAATGCTATGATTACCTGAACTATTTTTATAAGCATTTGTTTCATTTTGCCAGATTTTTAATGTCCTTTATTTCTAATACATGAGTTGGATATCCTTTTGCGACTGCATGGATCATTGCTTTTCCCACTTCGTGTAATGTTAAAGATTGAGAAGGAAGTAAAACGGGAAATAACCAGATGACAGGTTTAAAGAACCACTTCACATTGACCTGTCCGTCTACAGGTTTCATAAAGCCGGGACGAAAATTATAAACGTCTCGGAATGGCAATTTCATTAACTCGTTTTCTGTTTTTCCTTTTACTCTTGCCCACATTACTTTACCGGCTTCAGTACTGTCTGTATGACTTCCTGATACATAATTAAAAACCATTTCAGGATTCTGATGGAGTACGGCCTTCGCAAAGTGAAGGGTAGTATCGTAGGTAATACGGGTGTAATCTTCTTCATTCATTCCTACACTGCTGATTCCCGCACAGAAAAAACAGGCATCATATCCTTTTATATTTTCATCGTTTACACTGAGGCTGAAAAAATCTGCTACTAAATATTCTTTAAGTTTAGGATGTTTTTTACCTGAAGGTTTTCTGCTAATACTCAGAACTTCGGAGACTGCAGGGTTTTCAAGGCATTCCATCAAAACACCTTCTCCTACCATACCGGTAGCGCCTGTGAGAATTATTTTAATAGGATTTGAATTCATAATGCAAAATATTTATAATATTGAGACGTATTATTCTATAAAATTACTTTAATTTTTAAAATAAAAAGCGAAAAACCTTAATTTGTTTAAAAAGATTCTTCGCTTTATGAATGTATTGTTAATATTTGATTAATATTCGTGGATTTTACTGTAAATATTATGAATGAGTCCATCTGCTACTGATATCTTAGGGACAAATATTTTATTGATATCCGCCCAGCTCATCACATTATTAAAAATCTTTAATGCGGGAACGATAACGTCGGCTCTGTCTTCTCTGAGATTGTATACTGTCATTCTTTCGGCTACACTAAGTTCAGAAAGTTCTTTATATGTTTTTTTAAGGTGAGCCAGAGACATTGGTTTTCCGTCTTTTGTTTTACTCATAGAGAAAACTTTATTGATATTTCCACCGGATCCGATGGCGACAATAGGTTTTTTACTGATGATATTCTTTTTTATTTCCTCTCGCATAAGAGTCCAGTTATCTTCGGTTACCAGATTATTGAGAAGCCGTATAGTTCCGATATTAAAGGATTTTTCATATTTCATTTTACCGTTTTCATAGAACGTAAGCTCTGTAGACCCACCGCCGACGTCTACATAAAGATAGGCGAAATCTTTATCTAAACCTTCTGCCACATGGTTTTCATAAATAAGAGTGGCTTCTTCATCTCCTGTAATGATTTCAATATCAATTCCGGACGTCTTTTTTACTTCCTCAATAATATTCTTTCCATTTTTAGCATCTCTCATGGCACTTGTTGCACAGGCTCGGTAATGGTCTACTTTATATATTTTCATCAGGTCGCTGAATATTTTCATGGAATCAATGACCATTTTTTCTCTTTCTTCTCCTATTTTACCTAGGGTGAAAACATCCATTCCAAGCCTTAAGGGAATTCTCAGAAGGTTAAGTTTAATGAATTCCGGAACGTTATTATTAATTTTTACTTCATTAATAAGAAGTCTTGCTGCATTACTTCCTATATCAATAGCGGCAATTTTCATTTCGTGTTTGTTTTAGATTTCAAATATTTATAGGTTTCAATTTGGGAACGACATTCTTTTTTATCATTTCTTACATATTCGTTGCTCAGTTTCTTATCTAAAATTCTGGCCTTTACATTATCGTTTAACTGAATATCAAGAATGTCTTTTATTTCTTTTTTCAGGTCTTTATCCGTAATTTTTGCAGCGGCTTCTATTCGGTAATCTAGGTTTCGCGTCATCCAGTCGGCAGAAGATATGTACATATCCTCGGCACCTTTATTATAAAAATACATTACTCTGGCATGTTCCAGATATTCGTCTACAATACTGATCGCTTTTATTTTTTCTTTGAACTCTTTTTGATTAACGGCGCAATAGATTCCTCTTACAATCATTTTAATTATAACTCCTGCTTTAGCAGCATCGTATAATTTGGTGATCAGCATTCTGTCGCTAAGGGAATTCACCTTAACGATAATTTCAGCTTTTCTTCCTGCTTTGGCTTCTTCAATTTCTTTATCAATATGATGGCTGATTTTTTCACGCATGAATTGAGGGCATACCAGGAGGTTTTTGCAGGTTTTCAGAACAGGCAGATAATCTTCTTTAGGTTTTCTGAGCACATTAAAAACTTTATTGATATCAGCCATAATTCCCCTGTCGGCAGTCATAACCAAATGATCTCCATAAATCCTGGCAGTTTTTTCATTGAAATTGCCGGTACTTACAAAACCGTACTGAATAGTTTTATTATTCGCTCTTTTTTTGATCACACAAAGTTTAGCGTGTACTTTCTTATCAGGAATTCCTACCAATACGGTAATTCCTTCCGGTTCCAGCATTTCTTTCCATTCGAGATTGGATTCTTCATCAAACCTTGCCTGTAATTCGAGCATTACTGTAACTTCTTTACCATTCCGGGCTGCATAGATCAATGCATTGATGATTTTGGAATTGCTTGCCAGGCGGTAAGCTGTAATCTGAATTGATTTAACATCCGGATCCATAGCAGCCTCACGCAGTAAATCAATGACAGGATTGTATTTATGATAAGGAAAAGTTAACAAGATATCTTTTTTAAGGATCACATCGGTAACCCTTTCTCCGTTTTGAAAAGCAGGATGGGTAAATGAAGTTCTTTCCACCGGTTTTTCATAAGATTCAAATACGTCAGGGAAATCCATGAAATGTTTGAAATTGTGGATCTTTCCACCGGGAATGATACTGTCTTTTTTGGTAAGATTCAATTTACGGATAAGAAGCTCAAGAAGCGCTTTATCCATATCTTTATCAAAAACAAATCTTGTAGGCTTACCTTTTCTTCTGTTTTTAAGCCCCTTTTCAATCTTTTCGGCAAAATTAGTCCTGATGTCATTATCCAGGTCCATTTCCGCATCCTTTGTTACCTTAAAAGCATTGGCTGCAAATTCATCATATCCGAAATAAGAAAAAATATGTGGTAAATTGAATGTAATAACATCTTCCAGTAACATGACATTTTTTTCTTCAGGATCTTCAGTGGGTAAAAGAACAAACCTTCCTACGAATCTGGATGGAATCTCTATAATAGCATAATTGCTGTGGTATTGCCAGTCTTTTTTTCTCATGGCTACTCCAAGATAAAGACTTTTATCTCTCAGGTAGGGCATGGGTGTATTTTCATGAAGGAGAATCGGGATCACATTGGATTCTACTACTTCATCGAAATATCTTCTTACAAAGTCTTTCTGTACAGCAGTTAAGTTTTTGGAATTTTTGATATATACTTTTTGCTCTGCCATTTCTGCCAGAAGCTTTTTCCAGGTTTTATCAAAGTTTTGCTGCTGGCTGATTACAATGTCATTAATCCTTTGAAGGATTTTAGAAGGAGCCTGATAAAATGATTCTGCGATTATCTTATCCTTAAAATCCATGGCTCTTTTTAATCCTGCCACACGGACTCTGAAAAACTCATCCAGATTATTTGAAAAAATCCCAAGAAAACGAATTCTCAAGTGCAAAGGAACTTTTTCATCCATTGCTTCCTGTAATACTCTTTCATTGAATGCTAACCATGTAATGTCTCTGGGATTGAAATGTAATGACATGTAAGATAATTTTATCAAAAATACTAATTCATATACTTTTTATAC
>NZ_JALAHD010000248.1 GCF_022712095.1 Chryseobacterium sp.
TGATTACGTTGTCCCAAGGTCTGAAACATCTGTGAGATCTGATAATCAACCGTTTCGGCATTGGAAGACATCAGAATATCAATGATAGGGTTTACCCATCCTATTTTTCCTGCTTTCTGAAGTTTTTTAAAAGAATAGCTTTTTGACTCAAGACCGGTTCCGACAGAAATGATAATCATATCATTTGCTACAGGGTTGTTTGCTTTCTGATGATTTTTTAAAACTTCAGCAAAAGGAATTTTTCGGGCTTCCGCATAAGCGCATAAAGTAGGATTGTTAGCAAACATTCCTCCGTCAATCAGGCTGAAAGTCTGGCCATATTTGGATTTGATCTGTACAGGACTGAAATAGGCAGGTGCTGCTGAGGTGGCCCTGCAAATATCCTTTACATAAAAATTATCGGTACTTAAATGAGCTCCCCAGGAGTTCCTCTATGTAGCGTAGGATAATGCAGGTGATTATACCTTTTATTCCGCCACCGTCCAAAGAAAGAATGGTTGTCTTTTTCATGTAATGTTATTTGCTTTTTTTATAAGAAATTAAATAGTTTTTCTTACAGGGATTTCTTCATTTGTTTTTGGTGTTTTCTTCTGAAGCAAAGGTAGGCGCGTGAAGCGACAGAACTTGTCGTGTTATAAATTAATTGTGAAAAAATAATTACAAAATCACATATCTTTCTCTATCCCTTTTCATTCCAAGTTGTTTTTCAGTTTCAAATAAGATTCAGAAATACATACAGGTGCAACACATTTTCCATGAATTGGTCTTTTATTATAGATGAAATATGAATTATTTATAATCAAATCTGTCTTCATCAGGATACTGGTAAAGGTCTAAACTTGGTGTCATTGTCCCATTTTCATAATCTTGTATATAGTTTTCTAAGCTACCTGCAGTACCAAAACCAACTACTCTTCCTGATTTTTTTTCTACTAAAACAGAGCGTTTTCTACCAAAGATTTATTAAAATTTCCGGTTAACCTACATTCTTTGGACTGATATCGATAAATATTTCCATAAGGTTTTTTGATAGTTGCTTCGGTCAATATTATTACTTCAATATCTGATCCTCCAAAATGTTCTGCTCTGCTTTTTAAATAACGTTCTGCTATTGCTAATATTTCTTTGTCTGTTAACATAATTTATTTGGATAATTATATATCACTATTCTTTAATATTATTAGGATCTTCACCTGTTATGGCGCAGACTTTTTGTAAAAGTTCTGGTGCAAAAAGTGACCTGATAACTTGGTCCCATTTTCTTTATAGTCTGCAAAGTATACGTTTGTTGCTCCATATTGTAAACTTTCCAAATCCCTTAGCTTTCATTCTTGAACCTGTAAAAGTAGATAAAGCTGCTTCTTCAATGCTTTTACCTGAAGCTTTTGCTTCCCAAAATTGAATTAAATTAATAGATTGTCCTCCATAATCTTCATACATGGTTGCTTTTTTCCACCAGCCAATAACGCCATCTAACAAATATAGGTGCTTAATGCGACAAAAGGTGTCGTGTTATAATTTTGTGGATAAGTTTTGGGTTATAAATGGCCCATCTCGTTTGCTTTAGCTCCCTGACTTATTAGTTTGGACTTCATTTCTTTGAAATATTTTATATTCCCAAATGTTCCATCATTAAAATCTTCTTTATATTCTTCTCCATTTCTCATAGTATCATGTAAAAATAATGGAAATACTTTATCTAAATTATTTTTATTTTCAGAAGATAGTAAAGGGTCATTTTTGTATAAGCTGATACTATCTATTCCAATCCAATTGTATAGGAAACGGATATCTTCAAAATAAGAACTGTCATCGATATAAAGCCTGTAATTAGAGGGACGGTCAATTTTTCTCATAATATATTTCCAGTCTTCCAATGAAAAATCTTTCCATAGCTCAGGAACAATAAGTAATAGGCTTCTGACATCAGTGTATCTGAAAGATTCAGTAGTAATAACTTTTACTATTAAGTCTTTAGTATTATGACTTAATAATTCATCTTTTAAGGGCTTATAACAATCCCATCCGCGGCTTTCCAAGCCATTAAGTAATTTTTGTATTATTTGTTCCATTATTTAATATTTTCAATATATATAATTTTATCTTTACCATTTCGTACTATTTCTCCATTATTGTTTAAGCTTAAAGCTACAATTTCATTACGAGCTCTCTTTATTGGAATCCCAATTTTAGTTAATATTAGCCCCAGTCGCTGAGCTTCTTCGGAAGTTGGTCTGTAATGTCCCGATAAGTTGTCAAGTTCAACGATTCTCCCATTTTTAAATCTAAGTTGCCCGGCAGCTAACACCTCATCTTTATTGCCTAATAAATGATGTTTTTTTCCGATCTTTAAATCACCTGATTTTGTAATTATAAAATCAAATTCTCTTGAAGGAAAAAGATTCCCATTCAATTGTCTAAAAATACCCTTTGAGTCAAAATTATAATTTAAGATTAATCCATCTATTGGTAGATTTTCTGTAGGGTATTTATTTGTGATTTTTGGTGTTTTTTCACAAAATGCTAATTTTTTTAATTCTTCTAGGATTATCCTAATATTTCCATTATTGATCGCCTTTTTCAAGTCCATCAATACTCTCCGATAAACTTTATCATATCGATTTCCTTGGGCTACTATTTCTCCCTGATAAACTAACCCGAACTTTCTCTTGTTAGTTATTGTTCCAATAATATCAGGATTTATACCTTCTGCGATTTTTCCATTAATTATTGCAGCATCTAATTCCATAAAGAAAGCCCCGTTTTCTAGCAATATTTCGCATTCTTTTGTTTTTGAAAAGAATCCTGCGCTGGGAGTGATCCATTCTGTGGCTTCAAATAAACGAAGCTCTTTTCTCTGGAAAATTCCGCTATTCAAATCCAAAAATACGGAAATTGCCATTGCTTTCAAACCCTGTCTTACATTTACTGCTGCTTTTGGAATTAAACTAAAAATACTTTTAAAAATTCCGGCAACTAATTGAGGAGTGGCTATAATAAAACCTCCGTTATTATAAATGATGTCCCACTCTTTCAGGAACTGCTCGCCACCTTCTAATTTAGCGATCTCCACTCTAAGCGCATGTACAGTAAGATCCATTCCGGATAAGGCGAGATCAGCCGCTGCAGCAAGAGCTATGTATGGATTTCCGGTAAGCAATAGAGTGCCTATTCCTAGAGTGGTTCCCAAAATGTCAGCAACAATACGAATTGTTTTGTTAATGTTTTCCCATTTTTCAAGGTCAGCCAAAGCTTTTACATAAATGGCCGGAACAGGAGCACTTGTTTCAGATCCTGTATTTCTATCGATGAAGAAAACCATATCTATCGGGAAATATTGTCCACCATCATCCAGATCTTTAGTAAGTGTTTTTGTACTGTTGCTTTTTGCAATGGTAGAGACTCCAAGATCATCAGTTTCATAATTCTCTTCTTCAACAATATATTCCTGTTGCTGCTGGAGAAAAAATGTTTCCTGATCAGATTTGCCGAAAGTAAAAAAATCACCACCTAGTTCAGTAATTTTAGTCGCTACTTTGTAGTCTTTCCCAATGGTGAAAGTAGGAGAATTTTCTTTAGGTCTGTTATGTGAAAATAAACAATATTGCATTAAAATGGTAGCGAAAATAATTCTGTTAGGCATCATTTCACCTTCCATTTTGCTTGACATATCCAGATTATAATAAATACGATTGCAGAGATTCGGTTTTTTTTTGAATTCATTTAATAAGAAAATAGGGTCTATACATCTTAGATTATTGACTATTGCAGAACTTCCATCTTGCCAGCCACTGAAAAAACCGGTGTCATCATATTCTGTTAATTGATATAAATGATCAAAAATTAAATTACTATCTATTAAACTGGAAATATTTACCAATAAAGATTCAGGAATATTTTCATATAGAAACTTCAATATATCCGGAGAGCTATCCTTTTTCAAAGAATCTGTAAAATTTTTTAGAAAATAGTTGTAGTCTTCATCATAGTCATCAATGTCACCATAGCCTAAAAGTATATTTAGATTTCTGAATTCTTGGTAATTGGTAGTCTCCAGAATAAAAGCGATTTCGCTTAGATCGGTGTAATGAAAATATAATTTGTAGTAGACAATTTTTTTCTTAGTATTGATTTCCTGAACAACTCTTACATCATTCCATTTTACGCTGACATTTCCCAAACGGGGATTTCTGTAGACTTTTAATCTGATATAACTGTTCTTGCCATCATTGACAGATTTTTGTGATATATTGGATTCCAAACTTTGGATGTTATATTCAAACAGGTAGTCTCGTGATCCGCTTTGTGCAAACTTTATTTTTGCAACCAGGAGTTTTAAATTAAAATATTCATCAGTCTCCCAATTGATATTTTCTACAGAATTTGATGCTTGATTAGCAGGGCTGGATTGTGGAACTGAAGTATTTTGGAAATTATTTTTCATAAGCATATCTTCCGAAATAATCTTATTCTGATAGGATAAAAGTATCTTTTGACTTTCTTCATCAAATTCTTTTAAA
>NZ_JALAHD010000249.1 GCF_022712095.1 Chryseobacterium sp.
CTTAAAAAACCCAATTCTAAATCTCCTGAAAATTTAGCCATATATTTGATATAATCTTTTGTGAAATTACTAATCTGGGCTGGTGTAAAAGTCTTTATTTGATATTGATTTCCAACAAATCTTATTTGATAGTTTCCTTTTATTGAAATCATTACTGCATAAACCTCTGATAAAGGTCTTCCTTGTTCCTGTGCATTTTTTATCATATCCATAAAATACCATACATCAGCAGGAGAAAACATTTTTATTCCTTCTCTAATCATTTCATTCCCATCCTCATCTGTATAAGTATAATCATTAGGGTGTGTATGCATATAGCCAAAAATATCATAATTCTCTGGTAAAGATGCCTTTGGTAAAGATAGTGTATTTGAATTGTCTGTTGATCCTGAAGTATCATGATAATTATAATTATTATTTGTACGTTGAGTATATCCAGTTTCTCCCTTTAATCCTAACTTACTTTGCAAATCACTGACTTTATTTTTAAAATCAGGGTTTGATCTTTGTATTCTTACTTGTAAACAAGTACTTAATTCAAGATCTGGAGCGCCACCACCTCCGCCACCGTCAAGGTTACCGTCAATACAGTTTTCATAGATTGAGCATCCACCCGAAGTTCCACCGCTCCCTCCAGAAGGTAACCCGTTTCCGTTTCCACCTTTAGGCACGGTAATAATTACCGTATCAATATCACATGGAGGATAACCGTCAAAACCACAAGCAGACTTGCTTAACCTCTTATTTACAGTAGTCTTTACATACTGCGTCTTAAACAGTCTCAAAATTTCCTGAGAGTTCTTTTCACCTGTTGACATCTCGTAATATTCGACTATGGTTTCATTTTCCCTTAGAGACGCAACCATTATGCCATCTACCTGATAGTTTCTTACCAAAGGAAAAAGAACATATTTTTCTTTGTTATCAGTAGTAAATTCCTGTGAACGGATATTGAACTCGATATATTCCGTTGATACGGCTTCCGATTTGCTGAAAGACCTTTTCATAGTTTTTGCCGTATGGCTTACATTGTAAAGACTGTCGTATCTTTCCATCAGGGTTTTAAACCCATCTGCATAATTAATTGTTTTGCCATCCTGTGCAGAAAATACCTGAAATTTATTGGAAGTATACTTTTCATCATTACTTTTCATATAATCATCCTCTGTACTACAGGAATGTAAAGTAAATAATGATATAGCTACAGGGAGTAACCAGGGAATAATTTTTTTTCTCATGAATATTAATTTTTATAGGTCAAAATAATACTTTTTTAATTTTCACAAATATGTGAGAATAATATGAAAATAAAATGCGGTTTGCCACAATAAGAAAAGTCAAGTAAAAATATTTTTGAATTTGAAGAATTTCAACAGAAAGAATTTACATAATTAAAAAAGAGTTGTAATAAAAAACTACAACTCTTTTTTGTGGAGAATACGGGGATCGAACCCGTCACCTTTAGACTGCCAGTCTAACGCTCTAGCCAGATGAGCTAATTCCCCTTTCTGCTCTTTTTTGAAGCGGTACAAAAGTAAGTATTTATAGCACATCCACAAATATTTTATGAATAAAAATTCATAAAATTAATTAGAAAGCATTATTTCTCAGATTTCAACTGTAAAGCTCTTTGTAAAAATGACTGATGGCTTAGCCTTTCTTCAGCTTTATCAATAGCCGATAAAAGACCGTTTTCCTTCTCAAAAATATCATATAAAGCTTTGGATATTAACTCCCACACGGGTTTCATTTTTTCTATCAATTGAAGACCTTCTTTGGTGAGCATAATCTGCCTCTTTCTTTCATCCAGTTTATTCTTTCTTGAAATGATAAGCTTCTTTTTTTCCAGTTCTTTAAGTAGGCTTATGGTAGACGGATGGCTGTAACCTATTTCATTAGCCAGTTCTACGACATTCAGGGATTTCTGATGATAGAGGGTAAGAATTACAGGAAACCATTTCGGCTCAAAATCGATTCCAAATTCCTTATAGATCAGGGCTCCATCTTTACGGATCTGTTCACTCAGCCGTTGTAAGCGGGTTGATATCGCAAGGATACCGGCTTCATTAATAATATTCATAACTTATTTATTGAGATTAAGAGTGTAAAAAATATTATCAGCATCCATTACAGGAAATTGAGAAGGCAGTGATTCTTTTTTTATTTCTATAAATTCATTGCGTTCATAAAAGCGGATGGCGGCTTTTAAGATGTTTACAGTTCCCAGATATAATACATCTATTCCATTTTTTCTGCAGAAAGAAATCAGTTCATCCACTAAGTTTTGGGCTATTTTCAATTCCTTCCCCCTGTATTCTTTTTTTACAAACATTTTTCTGATAGCCCCCGCCTTTTCATCAAATTTAATTAAAGCAATGGTTCCTACTAATTCTTCATTGATAAGAGCACCCCAGAAATGTCCACCATCTTTAAAATAAAATTCTTCAATCTTTAAAAGATCAGGCTGATCATTTAGAGTAATAGGAACATTGAATTCTTTTTGCTGAATAGTAAGGATCAGATCAATCACCTGATCAGTGTAATGATTATTGATGGGTTTTATACTTAGATTCATATTTTATTATTTAATGTATAAAACTACGTAGTTAACTACATATATGCAATTATTTATTATACTTTTTTATTATAGCTGAATAAAAAAGCGTATGCCCAAAGACATACGCTTACAAATTATTATTTATTTACCACTATTTCCATCCTCCGCCTAAGGCTTTGTAAAGGTCCACAGCAGCTTTCATTTTGTTGTACTCAGCATTTGTAATATCAAGTTCAGCATTCAAAGAACTTACACTTGCTGTTAATACATCCAGATAATTGGCCATACCATAATTAACAAGTTCCTGAGAATAATCTACAGTCTTTTTATAAGAAGTAAGCTCTTTCTTTTTCAAATCAATGAAAGAATCCTGTACAGAGAATACTCTAATGGCATCAGAAACTTCTTTACCTGCTGTAAGAACAGTTTTTCTGAAGTTAAGATAGGCAGTTTCCTTATTGGCAAGACTTACATCATAATTGGTTTTAATCTGACGCTTGTTAAGGATCGGCTGTGTTAAACCGGCTACTACTGTTGCAAATAATGAGTTAACATTGAATAAGTGATCAATATCCACCGTTTGAACTCCTCCATTTGCTGTAAGCGATAAACTAGGATAAAATTGGGCTTTTGCTACATTAGTCAATTCAAACGCATTCATTAATGTATATTCAGCCTGCATTACATCAGGGCGATTAGCCAATAACTGTGCCGGATAACCCAATTCCAGATTAACCGGAATCTTTTGAGTTTCCAATGTAGATCTCTGAATAGAATGTGGTGCTTCACCCATTAATAAGCTCATTGTATTCTCTAAAGACTGAATCTGAGTATCCATATCAATCAGAGAAGACTGGGCATTTAAAAGAAGGGCTTCACTTTGCTGAACAGCAACTTCGGTTACAGTTCCGGCTTCTTTCAGAGCCTTATTGGTTTCCAGATTTTTCTTACGGACTTCTATAGTTTCTTCAATAATTCTCTTTTGAGAATCATAAGCCAACAGCTGGTAATAGCTGGTAGCAATAGAAGCAACCAAATCACTTTTTACCGCTTTATGCGCAGCAACCGTTCCTAAATAACTGGCAAGCTGGGCCTTCTGCTGAGCTTTCAGTTTTCCCCATAGATCAGGCTCCCATCCAAGACTTGCAGTTATATCAAACTGGTTGATATAACGCCTTGATCCGATGATCTGTCCAAACTGGGTATTTAAAGACTGTGTCTGGAAAGTATAATTGGGACCTACAGAAAGCGTAGGCTGAAATGCAGCTTTACTTTGCTTTAGGTAAGCCTCTGCGGAAGTAATATTCTGCAGGGCGATTCTTATATCTAAATTGTTTTCCAAAGCTTTGGAAATATGTCCCTGAAGCACAGGATCCGTAAATATCTCTTTCCATGAAATATCTGCAATCGTGGTACTGTCTTTCGGCAACATATCTGTTCGGAAAAGTTTTTCATCTACTACATCTTTCGGTCTTTCATATTCTTTTCTGGCCATACAAGATGAAACGGCAGCTAATACGACAACTGAAAATGTAATTCCTTTTATTATTTTTAATAAACTCTTCATTATATGAAATCTTAAAGATTTTTATTCAGCTAAATTGATCTCTTCTTTTTTAAGCGGCTTGATTTTTTCCTGTAAATATTGGAAAACCACAAACAGTACAGGTATTACAAACAGCCCCAGAATGGTGCCTATTAATAATCCTATAGCTGCTCCCGTTGCAATAGATCTGTTACCTACAGCACCGATTCCACTTGCTAACACCAATGGCAATAATCCGAAGATAAAGGCAAATGATGTCATAAGGATCGGTCTTAATCTTGCTTTAGCAGCATTAATAGCCGACATTACAATAGTTTCACCATGCTGTCTCCTTTGTACGGCAAACTCTACAATCAGAATCGCATTTTTAGCCAATAAACCTACCAGCATGATCAGGGCAATCTGGAAATAAATATTGTTTTCAAGACCCATGATTTTTTGCCCGAAATAAGCTCCCATTACTCCTAAAGGAAGTGAGATCACAACAACCAATGGAAGAATATAACTTTCATATTGCGCAGAAAGAATAAAGTAAACAAAAATCAAACTCAATGCAAAGATTAAGATCGTCTGGGATCCTGAATTCAATTCTTCTCTTGTTAACCCTGTAAACTCTACATCATAATTCTGATTTAACTCTTCTTTAGCCACTTCCTGAACTGCAGCAATAGCATCCCCGGAACTAAATCCCTGAGAGTTAGATCCTGTAATTTTCACAGAACTGAATAGGTTGTAACGGCTTACGGATTGTGGTCCGTATGTTTTTTCCAGTTTTACAAACTGAGAAATAGGTGACATAGTCCCTGATCCTGTTTTTACATACAGCTGATTCAGGTTTCCTACATCTCTTCTGTCATCCGGAAGAGCCTGCACCATTACCCGGAACTGTTTCCCATATTTGGTAAAGTCAGCGGTATAAATTCCCCCGATATACCCCTGCATGGTCGTTAGGATATCACTTACCGATACTCCCATCTGCTTAGCAAGAGGAACATTAATTTCCATCTGGTACTGAGGATATTTTGTATTGAATGATGTCTGCGCAAATTCAACTTCTGGCCTTTGCATCAGTTTACCGATAAACTCAGTACTAATATTATCCAAATCTGTGTATTCTCCACCTGATTTATCCAGTAATACCATTTCAAAACCGGCACTCGTACCGAAGCCAGGTACACTTGGAGGCTGGAAGAACACTACTTTAGCATCAGGAACTTTTCCTGAAATTCCAAATAATTTCTTAGTGATATCTTCAGAAGTTAAACCGTCTTTTTTTCTGTCTTCAAAAGGAGTTAATTTAATAAAGGCAAGACCATTATTACTACCTGTACCGGATAAGAATCCACGTCCTGTAGATATCGTAACGTTTTGAATTCCCGGAATTTTCAAAGCATTAGCCTGAAGGGTCTTCATAGCGTTATAAGTTCTTTCCATTGAAGCTCCGGGAGGAAGCTGAACATCAGTAAAGATAATTCCACGGTCCTCTGTAGGTACAAATCCTTTTTTCATAGTTGAACTTGCCCAATAAAGAATACCACCAGTAATGGCGAATATAATAAGCGTTACCCATTTATGTCTCAATAAGAATACAAACCCTCGTCCGTAACGTTCTGTAACTGTTCTGAAGGCAATATTGAATTTATAGAAGAACTTTTTCATAAAGTTCATCTTCTGATAATCTTCATGATGTTCTGCATGAGGCTTCAGGAATAATGAACATAATACCGGACTCAATGTCAATGCATTAATTGCCGAGATCACAATAGCCACAATCAGCGTAATACCAAATTGTTGGTAGAATACTCCTGTAGGTCCTGTAATAAATGTTACCGGAACAAATACCGATGCCATTACCAGGGTAATGGAAATAATCGCTCCTGTGATCTCGTCCATTGCTTCTACGGTTGCCTTTTTAGCATCTGAAATACCGTGTTCCATCTTGGCGTGGACGGCCTCGACGACGACAATTGCATCATCCACCACAATACCAATTGCCAATACTAAGGCGAATAATGTTAAGAGGTTAAGTGAGTAACCAAATAAATTCAGGAAGAAGAAAGATCCTACAATTGATACCGGAACTGCAATAGCCGGAATTAAGGTAGAACGGAAATCCTGTAAGAAAATATACACTACAATAAATACAAGAATGAAGGCTTCAATTAAGGTATGTATAACCTTTTCAATAGAAGCATCAAGGAATTCATTAGTATCAAAGTTATAAGTATATTTTATCCCAGCAGGAAAGCTTCCTTCTGCTGATTTAAGATAAGCTTTAATATTTTTAATAATATCCTGAGCATTGGATCCCGGTGTCTGGAAAATCCCCATACTGATGGAAGGATAGTCTCCATTCTCCCCGATTCCGGTATAAGAAAGACCAGCCAGTTCCACTTTGGCAACATCTTTCAGCATCAGGTTCTGTCCATCACTAAGAGACTTAATGATGATATTATCATATTGTTCTTTTTCGTTAAATTTACCAACATACTTGATGATATATTCAAAAGAACTTCCGCTATTCTGTCCAAGGGAACCAGCTGCAGCTTCCAAACTCTGCTCATTAATGGCTGCAGTTACATCAGAAGGTTCAATACCATAAGCTGCCATTTTTGCAGGGTCCAGCCATACTCTCATGGAGTAATTCTTACCACCGAAAACGTTAGCATCTCCTACCCCATTAATCCTTTTAATAGCAGGTATAATATTAATATTTAAAAAGTTCTGAAGATATACATCATCAAGATCTTTATTTTCAGAATAGAATGACATATACATCAGGGCACTTGTCTGCTGTTTTTGGGTAACTACCCCTGAACGTGTTACTTCACTTGGCAATAAAGGCGTTGCTCTGGTTACACGGTTTTGTACGTTAACTGCTGCGATATCCGGATCAATTCCTTGTTTAAAAAACACCTGAATCTGTGCAGAACCATCGTTTCCAGCCGTAGATGTAATATAATCCATTCCTTCTACCCCGTTGATCTGTTCCTCCAGAGGAACCACCACACTTTTCATTACGGTTTCGGCATTGGCTCCGGTATAGGTAGCACTCACACTTACCGTAGGCGGAGCAATATCTGGATACTGTGTAACAGGCAAGGCTATAAGTCCTAATATTCCGAGTATAACAATCAAGATTGATATAACGGTGGACAAAACCGGTCTGTTAATAAAGTTTTTTATCATTAGAATTTCGGTTTTATAGATTGAACTAAGCTGTCTAATTTCACAGGTTGTGGTTTTACAGGAGTTCCTGATTTTAATCCTCCGATTCCAGCTGCAACAATTGTTTCTCCTTTATTCACCCCTGATTTTAACAAGGCCATATTGTCAATTCTGTCGATTACACTTACCACAACATTTTTAGCTGTATCTTTTTCTACTTTATAAACATATACAATACCTTGTTGTTCATAGGTAGCGCTTTCAGGAACGACCATTACGTTATCATAAGATTTTGGAAATCTTATGGTTCCGCTGTTACCGTTACTTAAAAGCTTCTGAGCATTATTAAACCCAACTCTGAATTGAATGGTTCCTGTAGTAGGATCAATCTGTCCTGTAATAGCTTCAATTCTTCCTTTTTCAGGATAAAGGCTTCCGTTGGCCAATTGTAATTCCACCATAGGAAGATTCTTTATTTTTTCAGGCATAGTAGCACCCACTGTTTTTTCAAGGAAATCAAAATATTCTTTTTCATTCATTGAAAAGTAAGCATATACCTGAGAAGTATCGGAAATAGTGGTAAGAGCCGTTTGATCGGTTGGCCCTACCAAACTTCCCACTTTTAAAGGTAGCTTCCCTACTACTCCGGAAATAGGTGCACGGATTATAGAGTAATCAATATTAGCCTCTACTTCTTTATAGTTGGCAGCAGCTTGATGTTGCGATGCAATAGCCTGCTGAAGCTGTGCCTGTGCCGATGCCAGATTAGCCTGTGCCGTTTGAAGCTGAACATTACTGATGATTTTTTTATCAACCAGCGGTTTCAATTTGTTAACTTCCACCTGTGCCGCGTTTACAGAAGCCTGTGCCGCAGCAACACTTGATTTAGCAGCACCAATTCCTGCTTTTGCAGCTGCTGCATTCTCATTTAAAGTATTTGTTTCCAAACGGAACAATGGCTGTCCCTTCGTAACATACTGACCTTCATCCACCAAAACCTGGGTAATATACCCCTGTATTTTAGCTCTTACATCATTATTTACGATCCCTTGAATGTTAGCTGGAAAAGTCTGATATCCTACGATATTTTTTACTTCCACAGATACTACCGGATAGGGCTTGGCACCCCCTTGGTTAGCCGCTTCCTTTTTACAGGCAGTCAGAGAAAATGCTGCCACTGAAAATATAATAAGCTTATTTTTCATTTTATAGTTTATTAAGAGATTCCTGAATATTTTTAATATTTTTATTTAAAAGAGATTTATAAGCCTCTATTTTTTCAATATATGTCTCATCTTTATTTTTTCTGAAATTGTTGATATCATCTAAAAGCTTTAATTCGTCCTGCATTTTTTGTACTATTTTTTCAAACCTTATTTTCATGTATTCATCATTTGTGAAAAAATATCGTTTTCTTTCGTCTATTTTATTAATATCTATAACCAGCTGTAAATTAATTAACATGGCGATATTGGTAGAGACTGAACTTTTACTTGCAGAAAAAACTTCTACAAACTCATCAAAGGTTACCCCTACCTTATCGAAATCAAAAATGAGATAGGAATAGATTTTAGATGCCAGCGGAGGAATATTGAAAACCGTCCCGTAGAACTTCACTGCGTCCTGAAAAATCTTTTCGTCAACCTCTATACTTTTTAGCATTTTGGTAAATTTTCAACAAATGTAAAAAATTAGTTCGGAACAAAACGAACAAACTTTAATAGACTTTATAAATATTATCCGTTTTAAAAATTCAATTAAAACAGATTTAACTTTTGGTCTAAAAAATAATCTTCTCGAATGCCTTTCGCATCCCTCCTCTCAAAAGTACCTCCCCACAATAGGAATAACCAAGATTTTCCAGAATTTTGAGCATAGCAATATTGTCATAGTTCGTATCTACTTTTATACTTGCCACTCCTTTAGATTTTGTAAAATCTTCAATAAGCTCAAAAAGTTTTTTTACTAATCCTTGGCCTGCAAATTCTTCTAATACGGCTACCCTGTGGATCACTAAAAATTCTCCATCACTGAGCCAGGCCCCTTCAATTGTGCTGTAAGCCGGTTCATCATTAAAAATAAGAGCGGTATAAACGGCAACTTGGTCATCAACAGTAAGAACGTATCCGAATCCTTTTTCTATATCGCTTTCTACTGTTTGCTGATTAGGATATCCATCCTGCCATTGGGTACTTCCATCCAGTCTTCGTCTTTCAATAGCCTGTTGTAGTATAATCCAGATGATTTCTTTATCTGATGATTCTGCTTTTCTGAGTTTAATTTCCTGGTTTAACATATTTAAAATTTAGAAGTAAAAAACCGAAAACTAATTGATATTAATTTTCGGTTTGAAGTAGTAAAATTTAAAATTATGAAATTGTTTATTGATTTTCACTTTGTTGAAGGTATCCATCAATAATTTCAAATGCTTGTTTTTCGTCTTCCAAATCCACCATAACTTTTAATGAGGTTGCAGTAGGCGTTGTAGTAAAAGTTAAATAATTATTTTCTACCTCATTATTAATCTGAGCATCATCTAATTTAGATTTGATCAACTGAATTTCTGAAGGATTATCACTTTCAAAGACTGATACACGTGTACTTCTTTCCATATTTTATCCCTTTTTGAACACTTAAAAGTACAATGTTTTTTTGAAAATTACAAATTCTGATGTTTAAATTTTGTTAATGTTATTCTCTATCTTATCTAAAGCAATCTGAATTTCTTCCTTTGAAACGTTTAAATGGGGTCTGAATCTCAGGGAATGATTTCCACATCCCAATATGATCAGACCATCTTTAAAAAGCTCTTTTCTAAGAATATCCCTCTGTTCGGGAGTAGGCATGTCGATTGCGCACATCAATCCCCTCCCTCTGGCATTAGAAATTTTATCCGGATATCTCTCGGATAAATCCTTCAGACTTTCTAAAAGATATTCACCCATCAGCCTAGCATTTTCAACGAGATTTTCTTTCTCTATCACTTCCATTACCAGCTGGAAACGAAGCATATCTATAAAATTTCCTCCAAAGGTAGAATTGATTCTGGAACTTTCTCTGAATACATTATCGGGAATTTCATCAAATTTTGCCTTATTAGCCAATACTCCGCAAACTTGGGTTTTCTTACCAAAAGATATGATGTCCGGCTTAGCAGTAAAATGCTGGAAAGCCCACATTTTTCCGGTAATACCTATACCAGTCTGTACTTCATCAAAGATGAGCAATACTTCGTTATCATCACAAAGTTTTCTTAATCCAGTAAAAAATTCATCCCGGAAATGATTATCTCCTCCTTCTGCCTGAATAGGTTCAATAATGATGCAGGCTACTTTATTTGGGTTGGAAAGAATTGCTTCTTCAATCTGTAATAATGCCAACCTTTCATTTTTGATAGTCTCTTCCAGATTATCTTCTGTAATAGGGAAATTCAATTTAGGATTAAGAATTCTCGGCCATTCGAATTTAGGAAAATATTGATGTTTCCTTGGGTCTGAGGTATTGGTTAAACTTAATGTATAGCCGCTTCTTCCATGGAATGCCTGTCTGAAGTGAATACAGATCCCAGCTTCCATCTGAAATCCTTTCTCAAAATTCTTTCGTGTTTTCCAGTCAAAACATGCTTTCATCGCATTTTCCACCCCTAAAGTTCCTCCTTCAATAAAAAAAGCATATTGTAACTCTTCCGGAATGACAACACGTTCAAAAACTTCAAGAAAATGAGCATATTCTTCCGAATATACATCGGCTAAAGTAGGTTTGTTTACAGCCATTTTCCCCAGCCAGCCGGATTTTTCCAGAATATAGGGATGGTTGTAGCCTACAGAAGCAGAGGCAAACATTGAAAACATATCTAAATATTCTCTTTCAGTAAGCTTATCGTAAAGCCATGAACCATGAGATTTTTCGATATCCATAACAAAATCAAAACCGTCTGCAAGAACGTGTTTCCCTATAATTTCTTTTACTTTATTTGTTTTTATGTCGATTGTCTGTTCCATATGTAGTTGTGATTGAAAGATTAAAAATTAATTTTTAAATTTTATAAACCATTTTAAATATCAAACTTAATTCCTTGTGCTAAAGGTAATTGAGCTGTATAATTAATAGTATTTGTCTGTCTTCTCATATAATATTTCCAAACATCAGAGCCGGATTCTCTTCCTCCTCCTGTTTCCTTTTCTCCTCCAAAAGCTCCGCCAATTTCAGCTCCGGAAGTTCCTATATTGACATTAGCAATACCACAATCGGAACCGGCATGGGAAAGGAATAATTCAGCTTCTCTCAGATTTTGAGTCATGATAGCGGAAGATAATCCCTGAGGAACGTCGTTCTGAATAGCAATAGCTTCTTCCAATGTTTTATATTTAATAAGATATAAAATGGGAGCAAAAGTTTCATGCTGTACGATTTCGTAAGAATTCTTCACTTCTGCAATACAAGGTTTTACATAGCAGCCTGATTCATATTCTTTACCCTTAAGAACTTCTCCTTCAACAATAAATTTACCACCTTCTTTTTCACATTTTTTAATGGACAATTCGTATTGTTTTACAGCATCTGTATCGATTAATGGTCCCACATGATTCTTTTCATTAAGAGGATTTCCTATTTTCAATTGTCCATAGGCCTTCACCAAACGATTCTTCACTTCCTCATATACACTTTCATGGATGATTAATCTTCTTGTAGAAGTACATCTTTGTCCTGCTGTACCTACAGCACCGAAAACGGCACCTATCACTGACATATCTATATCAGCATCTTTAGAAATGATAATAGCATTATTCCCTCCTAGTTCAAGGATTGATTTTCCAAATCTTTCTGCTACTTTAGATGAAACCATTCTTCCTACTCTTGTAGATCCTGTGAAGGAAACCAAAGCAATTCTTTTATCATCTACTAATTTTTGTCCTATTACATGATCTGCAACTAACACACTGGAAATTCCTTCCGGAAGATTGTTTTCTTTTAAAACTGCAGCCATAATATTCTGGCATGCGATAGCACAAAGCGGTGTTTTTTCCGAAGGCTTCCAGATGGTAACATTTCCGCAGATCAGAGCTAAGGCCGCATTCCAGGACCAAACAGCAACAGGGAAATTAAAAGCAGTGATAATCCCTACAATGCCTAAAGGATGGTATTGCTCGTACATTCTGTGACCTGGTCTTTCGGAGTGCATGGTGTATCCGTGAAGCTGTCTTGAAAGTCCCACAGCAAAGTCACAGATATCGATCATTTCCTGAACTTCACCTAATCCTTCCTGCAATGATTTTCCCATTTCATAGGATACCAATTTTCCAAGATCATCTTTATAATCTCTGAGTTTCTGAGCTAATTGCCTTACGAGTTCACCTCTTTTGGGAGCAGGAATCAATCTGAATTCCTGAAAGGCTTTTTGCGCAGTATCGATTACTTTATAATAATCATTTTCTCCTGAAGATTTGATTTTTGCGATCAGTTTCCCATCTACAGGGGAAAAGCTTTCTATTGTCTTTCCGGAGGCGAAGAATTTACCTCCTGTGGATGTTCCTTTATTCTCTTCTTTAATACCTAGATTTTTGAGTGTTTTATCAATTCCAAAATCTTTAAGATTTTTAGACATAAATAATTACTTTTCGTTTTTCTAAAG
>NZ_JALAHD010000250.1 GCF_022712095.1 Chryseobacterium sp.
CGGATATTTTTCTAATCTGTCTATATTTTCTTCAAAATACTGCTGATAATTCTTCTGTATCAATTCATTAGAATCAAAATAATATTGATAAGGATACATACTGGTTTTCTGTGGTAATCTTAAGATTCTGTTATAAAACTGTACAAAGCCTCTTTTAATGATTTTGTCTCCCACAAAAACTTTCCATTTTGCATCAGGCTTCATTAAGGTTCTTTCCCAGACATATTGTTCTGCTTCCTTACAATGTTTGGAAAGCCATTCAAAATAGAATTGGTGGTTGTATTTCCATTCTTCAGGTAAACTTACTGCCAGTTTTATAAAATCCTTAGTCATAAACGGAGAAGTCTGATATGCTTTTTGCTGAAACACCTGTGCACCAAAAACAGTTCTGTTATAGGCCAGATTCCTTAATAAGAAAATCTCTTCTTTTTCATGCTTTTTAAAAGCCGTTTCAAGATCAGATTGGACCTTAGGCAAAAATAGTTTATTCATAACTATCTTATATTCGGTGGGCTTCTTTTTTCTTGGTTCAGAATTAAAACCTCCTAAAATCCCATCTCCGATCTGCCCGCTATGGAATATTGAAAAGTTATTATAAGACAGATTCTCAATTGCATGATGAACATGGATACCACCAGTATAAAGAGTCATTCCTTCCGATATTCTCGTTAACTCATCGATTTTATTTAAAAATACTCCTCCGTCTAAAGAAACGAATTCGTAGTTTAACTTATAATCATCAGCAATCTTTCTCGAAATCTTCTCATCAAAATATTGAGACTGAGAAAAACAAAAAGCACATCCTATATCAAAATTATTTTTCAGAGCATAAAACATAGCCATTCTACTATCTAATCCGCCACTGAGAAGTGATAAGTGAGATGTTCCATACTCCAGATCTTTTTCATATTCCATTTTTACAGCTTCTGTAAAAACGTCATGGATGTTGTCCAGAGCGCTCTCCTTATTTTTATTGTAATATTCTATTTCTGAAACATTAAAATATTCTTTCTCTGTAATTATCTGGTCAGAAACATTAATTTCCAAAAAATGAGCATCTAAAACCTTATAAACATTTTGAATAGGGGTTTTATTTTCAAGTAAGCTACCCACGACTAATAATTGGTAAAAAGCATCCATATTAGGGCTTACAGAAAACCCATTCTCTTTTATAGTTCGGCTGAGCCTGATCAAATCAGTATCAATAAAAATATGATCATTTAAGCGAGAATAAAAAACTTTTTGGGTAGAAGTAGGGTTGGTGAAAACTAAAAGCCTATTATTATTTTTATCCCAAATACAACCTCTGAACTCCCCTTCCAATTGCTGGATAATTTTCCAGCCACACTCCTTATAGGCTTTAACCAAATACTCATTAAAACCTAGCGAAGTATTTTTCAGCAAGTTCTTTTTATTAAGAATGATCCCATCTACCAAAATATCTACTGAGGGTGATTCTATAAAAACTGAATCATAAATTCGTTTTCCAAAAAAATCTTTAATTTGAACTTCATTATGATATATACCAACAGAAAAACCTTGCTCTATCATATCACCTTTTGATATATTTCCATAAATTGCCTCGCAATAGATTCTCTCGAATATTGTTCAACCACTACCTGTCTGATCTGATTTTCATCTTTAAAAGAATATTCCCCTTTACATATTTTTTCCAGCTCAGTATACAATTGTTCTGTATTATTTCTTTCAATTCCAATTCCCAGCCCTTCCTGGATTAATTCTGCTGCACCTCCTACATTTGTTGCAATTACAGGCTTTCCACAAGCATAAGATTCCAAAATTACGCATCCCTGCGTTTCATTTTCACTAAAAAGAATAAAGTAATCTGAATTTTGCATCTTTTCTGCCACTTCTTTGTGGCTAATTAAACCGAAGAGTTTTACATAGTTTTCGCCCTTCAAATCTTTTATTAATTTTTTTAAAGGAACAAGATCACCATCTCCTCCTATTTCCAAATTTACATGATATCCTTCCTTATGTAAACGAGAAATCACTGTAATGATATCTTTAGGCTTTTTCAAAGGAGTAAGGCCAGATACATGAAGAAAATTTATAATATGAGTAGTTTCAGATTTAGGTTTAATGGTAAAAACTTCCGTATTCACTGTATTGGAAATGACCTTCATCGGAGTTTCTATTCCCATGAGCCGAAGGCTTTCTTTAAGATGATCACTGACCGGTAAAATATATTCAGCTTTCTTAGCAATATACTTAGCTATTATCTTAATCTTAAAAGGTGTTTTAGCCTGATTCTCCTTCTGAAAAGCAGACCAGTGCTCTGTTACCACAAAAGGTATTTTATATTTTCTCTTAAGATAAACTGCAAATAGCATATTATTATGCAGAATATTCGCATGAACCAAATCGGGTTTTGTCATCTTATTGAAACCCAACTTATAAGCATTTATTCTTCTTAAAAAATTTCGAACCGGATTGTTAGTGCTCTTATAATAAATTATCAGTACCCGTATATTATTTACGTTGTTATCGTCAAAAATAAATTCTTCTTTTTGGTTTAAATCTCCTATTACATGCAATATTTCTACATGATTCAATAAGGATACTGCTTCTGCATGATACCATACAAAATTACCATTGGTAGGCTCCAGCTTATTTGGAAACCATGATGAAATAAAGAGAATATTCAAAAAGAATTATTTTATAGAAGCAGCCCAGCTTCTTTTCAATGGCAAAAGAAAATCTGAAAGGAAGGCTACATATGTCGATTTAGAAAAATCGAACACTTCAATATCTTCAGAGATTTCTCCATTTTTTAATCCGTTTTTGAAATCACTCAACTTTAATGTTTTTACTTCTCCATTTTCTACAAAACTGGCTTTCATACGGTCAAAAAATCCTAATTGATATTCTTCTTCCAACTGTCTCATCAGACCTGTTAAAGAATCAATAGAGCAGCCCGATGCCGCTTCTTTTTCTTCATCTACACAAACGATAATAAATTGATTTCTCTCGATCTTAAAAGAAGAAGACAATGGTTTTCCATGCGCAGCCCAGGTAGCCAGGAAGTCATATAATCTTTCCGTAATTGCCTTAGCCTCTTTTGTTGTAAATGGTCGGGAAGCCGGATAGACAATCACTCTATAATCATTAGTCTCTACTATATTTGATTCTTCAATTTTCATTTCTTCTGTATTTAAAGTATAAAATTAAGCATTATAATTGAATTATTTTAAATAACAAAAACTCAAGAAAGCCTTGAGTTTTATTTTGCCATATCTTATTTGGTAAAAGCTTTATAAATCTTCAGCTTCTGCCAATAGTTCTACAATATCTTTAACGGCAACTTCTTCATTTTTATTAAAATGCTTGACACCGTCAGTCATCATCGTATTACAGAAAGGACATCCTGTGGCTATTACTTTAGGCTCATAGGACAATGCCTCTTCCGTTCTTTCCACATTAATATCCTTATTCCCTTTTTCCGGTTCTTTAAACATCTGAGCTCCTCCTGCTCCACAGCACAGACCATTGGTCTTGCATCTCTTCATTTCTACCAGCTCGGCATCCAGTTTTTCCAATAAGATCCTTGGTGCTTCATATTCATCATTAGCTCTTCCCAAATAGCAGGGATCATGGAATGTAATCTTCTTCCCTTTGAAACTTCCGCCTTCAATCTTTAATCTCCCCTCTTCCATCAGGTTTTTAAGAAACTGTGTATGGTGTAATACCTCGTAGTTTCCTCCCAGGCTAGGATATTCATTTTTAAGCGTATTAAAACAGTGAGGACAAGCCGTAACAATTTTTTTAACTTCATAAGCATTAAGAACTTCAATATTGGTTAATGCCATCATCTGAAATACAAACTCATTTCCAGCTCTTTTTGCAGGATCTCCGGTACAGCTTTCTTCCTGTCCCAAAACCGCAAATTCCACACCTAACTTATTAAGTATTTTACAGAACGCTCTGGTAATTTTCTTTGCTCTATCGTCAAAACTTCCTGCACAACCCACCCAGAATAAAACTTCAGGGGCTTTTCCTTCGGCAGCATATTCTGCCATTGTTTTTATATTGAAATCCATTCTATTATGAATTTATTTTTAAATTTTAAGAACCTGATCTAAGCTTCTGTCGCCCAATTTAAACGATCCGCCTGATTATACTGCCAAGGTGCTGCATTATTTTCCACATTGGTCATCATCAGGTTTAATTCCTGAGGTGCTGCAGACTGTTCCATAACCAGGAATCTTCTCATTTCAAAAATGATGGAAAGCGGATCCAGTAATACGGGACACGCATCCGTACAGGCATTACATGTTGTACATGCCCAAAGTTCCTCTTTCGTTATATAATCATTTAACAGCTTTTTGCCATCATCTACAAACTTTCCGTTTTTATCAATATTACGGCTTACTTCTTCCAAACGGTCTCTTGTTTTCATAAGGATCAATCTTGGAGACAGTTTTTTCCCGGTAATATTGGCAGGACATACTGAAGTACATCTTCCGCATTCCGTACAGGAATAGGCATTAAGCAACTGTACCTGATTCAAGTCGAATACATCTTCTGCTCCAAATTTAGAAGGAGCTTCCTCTGCCTGTCCCTCCGCAGGTACCGCATAAGGATCTGCATTAGGGTCCATCATCAACTTAATCTCTTTAGTAACGGATTCAAGATTATTGAATTTACCTTTCTTTTCAAGGTTAGCATACCACGTACTTGGGAATGCCAAAAGAATGTGAAGATGTTTAGAATAATAAAGATAGTTCATAAAGAACAATATTCCTACAAAGTGGAACCACCAGGCAGCTTTTTCCGTGAAGAATAAAAACCCATCACTGAAGTTACTGAAAACAGGAGCCAATACTGTGGAACTGATCGGGAAACTCCCATGTGCTGATAACAGTCCTCTTTGCTGCAGAACCCAATCGGCAGTATTCATTTTAAAGAAAGCCATCATTAAAGCAAATTCAATTACAAGGATCCAATTGGCATCATGTTTTGGCCAACCGAAAAGCTCTTTCATCGTCAGTCGCTTTACTCCATAGAAGTTTCTTCTGATAAAGAAGATAACAACTCCCACAACTACTAAAAGTGCCAGTATTTCCAATGTAGCAGTAAAGAAGCTATAAAAAGTATCACCAAAAACAGAAGCTAAGAAACGGTGTGTTCCGAATATTCCGTCTACAATGATTTCAATAAGCTCAATATTGATAATAACAAATCCAACGTATACAAAGATATGCAGTATTCCGGCCACAGGACGTCTTACCATTTTGCTTTGACCCATTGCAACACGAGCCATGGTTCCCCAACGCTCGGACTTGTGATCTGTACGGTCTATTTCCCTTCCTAATCTTACATTTCGATACAGCTTGAACATGCTTTTGCCAAACAGTCCAAAACCGGCTACCAATAGAATCAGAAAAATAATATTATCAATATACTGCATAGGATAAATCGTTATTAGTCTTTATTATTTTTACCGAATACTGAAAAGTTGATATATCTTTTCGGATTCGCTTTCATGTCTTCAATTAAAGAGTTCAGATTATTTGATGCAGAGTTCAGGTTATTATATAACTGCTCATCTTTCATCAGCTTTCCTAAACTTCCTTCTCCTTTATCAATACCCCCTATCACCTGATTAAGCTGACCTACTGTATTATCTAAACTAGCGATCGTCTCATTCAGTTTTTTAGTATCTATACTTTCAGCAAGGTTTCCATATTTATCCAATGTCACTTTTCCACTCGCCATCGTTGCACTTGCATTATCCAGAACCTGCTGAAGCTTCGGATCATTATGTCCTACAAGAGAGTTTACTCCCGCAGCCGTAGTTTGTAGAGCTTGAACTGTCTTATTTAAATTTGAAAGCAACGCTTTGATCTCGGCTCTGTTTTGTGCATCTACCAATTGATTAGCATTGGTCATTAAAGAATCTACTCTGTGCAAAACGGTTTGTAGCTGGTCTTTCACCGGACCTACCTGCGAAGAAAGGCTACTCACCAGAGATAGTTTATAAGCACTTTGTAAAGTATCTCCATCTTTAGCAGTAGGGCCTCCATATACTAAATTTACACGCATTTCTTTTCCAGACATTATTCCCGGTTCAAAAATCTCAAGAGTGGATTTTTTTGAAAACTCAAAATTATTGTCCACTGTAATTTTTATAATAAAATGGATTTTACCATCTTTGGCAGTTCTGGGAATGATCTTATCCACCTGCCCTACTTTCAATCCATTAATAGAAACGGGTGCAGACTGTGCCAATCCCTCTACATTATCGTATTTTGCATAAAATATATTGTCTGTAGTAAAAAGGCTTCTGCCCTTCATAAACTGGAACAGTAATACAAATCCTACGATAGCGATAAGCGCTATTATTCCAGCTTTTAATTCTTTACTAAACTTCACTTTCCTAAATTTTTTCTGATGAGCAAATATAATACATTTTAAATTAATCTTTTTCTTTTTTACAATGCATTAAATACAAAAAACCGGAAAAATTTTGCGGCTTTTTTGTATTTAGTCTTAATTTATTTTTTAATGTTA
>NZ_JALAHD010000251.1 GCF_022712095.1 Chryseobacterium sp.
TATTTTTTAATAAAAATATAAAAAAACAAACAATTTTTCATTACTCTTTAAAATGAAAAATCTTCATAAAAATGGCATATCATTTGTTGATATTCAAATCATTAATTTAGTTAGTAAAAACACAAAATTCCCTCTGATTCTATGGAAAATATATGGAGAGGAAAGTCTGGAAACAAGACTTTACTCGGAATGTTTGTATTGGTGAGTACAACATCGCTTTTATTGAACAGTTGCAAGGAGAAAAAAGATGAACACTTTGAAAAGGCAATTTCGGAAGAACAATCTGTTTCCACTACAGAAAACACCGATGATGACACTCCTTCTGATAAAAGAGTAATTTATCTTACCTTTGATGATGGTCCTAACCGCGGAACCGAAAATCTTCTTAAAATTTTACATAAAAGAAATGTTTGTGCCACTGCCTTTGTAGTAGGTAAACATGCTTATATGAGTAAAAAGCAGAAAGAAGATATGGAACTGCTAAGAAAAGATTCCCTGATAGAATTGGCCAATCATAGCTTCAGCCATGCCCACAGTAAATATGCGAAATTTTACAACAATCCAAAGCTCGTGGTAAAAGATTTTGATGCGGCTAAGGATAGTCTCAAATTATATGATAAAATAGCCCGTACTCCCGGAAGAAATATCTGGAGGCTTAATAATTTAACATTTACGGACATCAAAGCGTCTACTACAGCTGCCAACAGTCTGAAAAAAGCTGGTTATAAAATAGTCGGATGGGATCTGGAATGGAGACCCACTTCTAAAATGACATTGAAAGGAAATCACGAGGCAATGATCAAAAAAATAGATAGTGTTTTTCTAAACGACAAAGAAAAAACTTCCCGTCATCTGGTTTTCCTTACTCATGATCAGTATCTTACCGATACGGACTCTATCAATGAACTGGATATGTTCATTGAAAAACTTCAAAAAACAAATAAGTTTGTTTTCAGAACTATCTCTAAATATCCTAAGATTAATGAGACTTTAAATTAGTTTATATTTTTATTATAATATATAAAGAGGTACAATATTATTTATTGTATCTCTTTTCATTGATTAATAATGGATTAATCATTAATTCATCAAAAAGGTTTAACAAAAAATTAGGATATCCTAATTTTTGTATAAACCGTAAGACTCAGAGATTGCTACCCGAGATGAATTAATATTTCATATCATTGATATTTTTATTATATTTAGTATACTAAGACGAGTATTTGTGCGCTAGCAACAAAAAAAATCTATAGATTATGTGTTTAGCCAGATATTTTTTTGTCTGGCTTTTTTGAGGTTATTGCCGAATCCCATCATAGAATACTCTTCTTATTATTTTGTTTGGCTTTCTTGGTTTAAATGCAGACCTTTGCAATATGGATATTAAAGAGAACTATTTTGCTGTTAAAAAACAGCTCCCTGAAAATGTTCAGCTGGTGGCTGTTTCTAAAACCCATCCGGTTTCAGAAATACAGAAAGTGTATGATCTGGGACAAAAAGTATTTGGTGAAAACAAAGTACAGGAGCTGGTTGAGAAATACCCTCTCCTTCCTAAAGATATTCAATGGCATCTTATCGGACATTTACAGACGAATAAGGTAAAATATATCGCTTCTTTTGTGGATACTATCCAGAGTGTAGATTCTGAGAAAATTTTATTGGAAATTAATAAAGAAGCTGCTAAACATAACCGTATAATCAATGTACTTCTTCAGGTAAAAATTGCGGAAGAAGAGAATAAATTCGGTTTTGAAATTGCTGAAGCTGAAATACTTTTTCAAAAATATATAGATGGTAAATTTCCCCATATCAAAATTACCGGTCTAATGGGTATGGCAACATTCACGGATAATGAAAATCAGATCCGGAAAGAATTTACTGTTTTAAAGACTTTATTTGATCAATTAAGTAGATCAAAACCCCTTCAGACACTTTCTATGGGTATGAGTGATGATTTTCCTGTAGCTATTGAATGTGGTGCCAATTCGGTAAGAGTCGGGTCCGCTATCTTTGGAAAAAGGGATTATTCGATTTAACATATTTAGGAATAGTTTTTGCTAATAATTCAATCAAAAATTCTAAATTTGCAACTATGCAAAAAATCCTTATTGTAGAAGACGAAAAAGCAATCTCTGGAGTACTTCATAACATCCTTTCTGATGAATTGAGTGATTATGAATTTGTAATTGCTGAAGATGGCCTAGAAGGCTACAAACAAATAGAAAAAGAAGACTTTGCCTTAGTAATTTCTGATATTAAAATGCCCAAGGTTTCGGGAACCGAGCTTCTTAAACAAAGTTTAGCTTTAAAACCAGAAAGTACTTTTATTATGATTTCAGGACATGCTGATATTGATTCTGCAGTTTCCTGTCTTAGAGAAGGTGCTTATGACTTTATTTCTAAGCCTATTGATATTAACCGTTTAATTACAAGTGTTAAGAATGCCTTAGCTAAGGAAACTCTAAAAAAAGAGAATAAAAGTCTTCAATCTGAAAATAAGAATTTAAAGAAAAAGGTCAGTAAAAAATATCAGATGATCGGAGATTCTCCTGCATTGAAGAAAATCCAGGAAATGATAGAAAAGGTAGCTGTCTCTGATGCCAGAGTCCTTATTACCGGACCCAACGGTGCAGGAAAAGAACTGGTAGCTCATGCTATTCATAACCAAAGTGACCGTGTTAAAGGACCAATGGTGGAAGTGAATTGTGCTGCAATCCCATCTGAACTGATAGAATCTGAGCTTTTCGGACACGTTAAAGGATCCTTTACAGGAGCTATTAAAGATAAACAGGGAAAATTTGAGCAGGCTAACGGCGGTACTATTTTTCTTGATGAAATCGGAGATATGAGTCTCATTGCTCAGGCTAAGGTTTTAAGAGCTTTACAGGAAAGTAAGGTATCTCCTGTAGGAAGTGATAAGGAGATAAAAGTTGATGTAAGGGTAATTGCAGCAACGAATAAAAATATGGCAAAGGAAATTGAAGCAGGAAGATTCAGAGAAGATCTTTACCACAGATTGTCTGTTATTGAGATCTATGTACCTCCTTTAGATGAAAGGAAGACTGATATTAAACTATTGGTAGAGCACTTCTCCGGAATGATTGCTGATGAACACGGTACTGCGACTAAAAAGTTTGATGATAAAGCTATAAAAGCATTAGAAGCCCTTTCATGGACAGGAAATATCAGAGAATTGAGGAATGTTGTAGAAAGACTTATTATATTAGGAGGGAATACTGTTTCCGAAGAAGATGTTGCAAATTTTGTAAGAAAATAATTTAATCATAAATAAATTATAAAAATTTGCAGTAGTGATGCTGCAAATTTTTTTTATATCAATAAATAAACTATATATATGAACTTTTTAAACAGAAACTATACAAAAGAGTGTCTGACTTTAGCCCTACCTGTTATGCTTACTCAGGTAGGACAAGTTTCGGTGAACTTATTCGATAATATTATTGTAGGAAGATTATTGGGAGCTGACGCTCTTGCTTCTGTGTCTTTGGGAAATGCCGTATTTTTTTCCATATTCGTTTTGGCATTAGGATTTTCTTTTGCCATTCCCCCACTCGTTTCTGAGGCTCATTCCAGAGAAGATCATAAAACGATCAATTCTGTTTTCAGTCATGGTTTTGTAATCAATATGTCTGTAGGAGTAATCCTGATGGCTCTTTTATTCTTATTGATGCCTCTGCTTTACCATTCCGGTCAGCCGGCAAAAATCATTCCTGATACAGTTAATTTCTTAGGAATTATGGTTTTGAGTATTATTCCTTTTATGGCATTCCAGACTTTAAGAGAAGTTTCGGAAGGTTTATCTTATACTATAGGAGTAACCAAAGCAACGATTATTGCTAATGTTATTAATATTGTACTTAATTATGTTTTCATTAAAGGATTATGGATTTTCCCGGAAATGGGAGTAAAAGGATCCGCTTTAGCCAGTTTGATTGCCAGAATCTTTATGATGGTATTTCTTTATTTTGTTCTTTTAAAAGAAGAAAGAACGAGAAGATATATCAAGGATTTCACTTTAAGAATTCAGAATTTCTCTAAAGAAATGTTTCGGAAAATGATCAAATTGGGATTCCCTACAGCATTACAGATGTTTTTTGAAGTAACAGCATTTGCAGGTGCTGCATTTATCTGCGGATTGGTTTCCGCTCATGATATTGCGTCTCACCAGATTGCTTTAAGTATGGCTTCCTTTACCTTTAATTTATGTATAGGATTCAGTGTTGCTTCTACGGTAATGATCGGTCGAAAACTGGGAGAACAGAATTTTGTTGAACTAAGAAAAGTAGGGATCAATAATCTGAAAATAGCCTTCATATTTATGTGCATTTGCGGGATCATTTTTATTCTTGGTAGAAATATACTTCCAACATTTTTCACTAAAAAAGAGGAAGTGGAGGTTATAGCACTTGCTTCAAAGCTAATGATTATTGCTGCATTATTTCAGCTTTCAGATGGTATTCAGGTAACAGCACTGGGCATGTTAAGAGGGATACAGGATGTAAAAATTCCTTCTATCTATACTTTCATTGCATATTGGCTTGTTACCATTCCTTTAGGATATTTCCTCTGTGTAACTTTAAAAATGGGAGCTTTTGGAACCTGGATAGCATTAGGATTGGGATTAACTCTTTCAGCTATTTTTCTGGTAAAAAGATTCTTAAATATGTCTGCAAAAAAAATCAGACAAAATATATGATAATAGCGGTCTCTATCAGACCGCTATTCTTTTTCCTAAAATTATCAAGCTTTTCTCTTCACCATCTAGTACAGCTACATTGGGTAAATTTCCCCAATCTTCAAAACCAAAATATCTGAATAATTTCAGACTGGGTTCATTATGGGAGAAGATAAATCCAAGTAAAGTTTTTACTCCAAATTTCCCAGCATGATCCATACAATATTTCAGAACCTTCTTCCCTATCCCTTTTCCCCGACAGCTCTCATCCATATAAATACTCAATTCCACAGTTCCGTTATAAGCAGGTCTTCCATAGAAAGACGAAAAACTTACCCAGCCTAATACCTGGTCATTCTCATCTTCAATCATCCAAAGTGGCCTGGTTTGGGTATTATGTTCTTTAAACCATTCCAACCTGCTTTCTACAGATACATTTTCCGTATCAGCGGTTACCATTCTTGAAGGAATGGTCGAATTATAAATTTTAACAATTTTTTCCAGATCCGATAATGATGCATCCCTGAACTTCAGTTTATCCATTTTTATACGTTTGAATTCAATCCTTACAAAGATACTTTTATTGGAATTAAAAACTCGCCCCTAGAAGAGCGAGTTATCAATTTATTTCTTTAAACATTTTTCAAGGAACTGATCCTGCTCCCATAAAACGTGCAGAATATTTTCTTTAGCCTGATAACCGTGAGATTCTTTAGGTAATAATACCATCCTTACGGGGGCTCCAAGGTTTTTCAATGCCTGAAAATACCTTTCCGTCTGTAAGGTAAAAGTTCCCGGATTATTATCTGCATCTCCGTGAATCAATAATAATGGAGTTTTCATCTGGTCTGCATGCATGAAGGGAGACATGGTATTATATACTTCCGGAACATCCCAATAGTTTCTTTGTTCACTCTGGAAACCAAATGGTGTCAATGTTCTATTATACGCGCCACTTCTTGCAATTCCACAAGCAAAAAGATTGGAATGCGTCAGAAGGTTAGCCGTCATAAATGCCCCATAAGAATGTCCTCCTACAGCCACTTTTTTTCTATCTATATATCCTAGCTTATCCACAGCATTAATTGCTGCCTCTGCATTCGCTACGAGCTGGGGAATAAACGAATCATTAGGCTCTGTCTTTCCTTCTCCGATAATAGGAAAAGCGGCATCATCCAAAACGGCATATCCTTTCGCTGTCCAGTACACGAATGATCCGTAGTATGGGAAGGTAAAGTCATTAGGGTTTTGAGTATTCTGACCTGCCGTATTTTTATCTTTATATTCTGTGGGATAAGCCCAGATCAGTAAAGGAAGCTTTTCTTTTTTAGCTTTTCGGTCATATCCAGCAGGTAAATAAAGAGTTCCCGTTAAAGTAACCCCATCATTTCTTTTGTAAGTAATAACTTCTTTATAAACATCTTTAATACTTTCAAAAGGGTTTGAAAAATGTGTTACTTGTTCTGCTTTATTAGACTTGATATTCTTTTTGAAATAATTGGGATATTGACTCGCAGATTGCTGAGTGGTTAAGATCTCTCCTTTAGACGGATCAATAATATCAATAATTTCCTCTTTTACATTTTTAACATTCGAAGTATACAGTCTTTTCTTTTTCAGGGTCTTGATATCCATTTCATTGATAAAAGGATACTGCCCATCTTTAGTGAATCCTTCTCCGATAAGATAAGCTTTGTTGTTTTTCATATCAATAACGGTTCTTCCGAATTGGTTTTTAGTAGTATTAAAACTACCAGGATCACTGTATACATCCTGATAGTTTCTGTCATCAATAACTTTTGATTCGCCATTATTCAGATCTATAAGAAATGATTTCACATTTCGAGTGTCATACCAGCTTTCATTGACGATTGCATAATGATCATTCGTCCACTCCGTTCCTTCATATCGCTGCTTGATTTTCAAAAATGATTGAGGCTGTGCATTAAAAGGAGCTTCCCAGGTATAAATTTCATCTCTGTATTCTGCAGGCTTGGACTGGTCTCCCCCATCTAATGCTTCCACGTATACTAAGGTCGCAGGCAAATCATTTCTCCAGGTCATACTTCTCTTTCCAGTTCTTACTGAAGAGAATCCTTTAGGCATGATCTCACTTAAAGGAACTTCATTCACGACTTTCACATTATTTCCTTTAACATCATATACTGTAGAAGTCATCGGAAACCTGTTTAAAGGTACGATATAGGAAAACGGCTTCTTTATCGTTGTTAACAACATATAGTTTCCATCCGGAGAGAAACTTACACCTGTATACATATCTTTATCCTTAATCTTTTTTAATCCTCCTTTAAAATCCACAGAATATAATTCGGATGTGGTAAGAACCTCAAAGTTTTTCTCATCCTGAGGATTCTTAAGAAGATCCTGATACGTCCTGTTCTGAGATACTTTTCCATCTGCTGTGGAAACAATAGGTCCTGTAGGAAGATCTTTTCCTGAATCTATTAATGCAGGTCTTGCATCAGGAAGAACCTTTATTAATAAACTCTGCGAATCTTTATTCCAAGTATAGGGATTCCCCAGGTTCGCATTCAGATTGTCTTTTGTGATTTTGGCTGCATTGGCTGTTTCCAGATCTACAATCCATAATTCCACGCCTTGTCCAGTTGTATTGGTGAATGCCAGCTTTGTTTCATCAGGAGAGAACGAAATATTGGTGATTTTAGGATTAGCAGGCAAACCTTTAACCTGTATTTCATTTTTATCCTTTAATCTTCTGACTTTGATATTATTGGAGTAAGTAATTGTACTTGAAATATTGGTCACAGGATTAATCCTCAATCCTCCCAGCTTCATTTCCTGCTGATTCAGGTCTTCCAGCGTCTTATAGGTCGGACGGTAGGTAAAAACCATCCAGTCTTTCTTACTGTTGGTAAAAACACTTGGAGGTCTTTCATAGTCGGCCAGTTTTAGAATTTCAGGAGAAGGTTTTTGATAGCTTACATTTTCCTGTGCATTATAAAAATTAAGAAAAATAAGAATACAGATCGTCAATTTAAACTTCATTATATTTCATTTTCCACTAAAATAATGATAAAAACAATAAAGCAGCAAAAATTTTGCTGCTTTATATTTATATATTAAAATACGTAGTCAATAAATAGATTACCAGTCGGAAGCTCTTCTGCGTTTTTCAATAAGATGGTCTACAGCAATTTTTCCTGCTCCATATGCCATCAGTAGTAGATAAACAGATAAATACAACAGACTCATTTCCTTTTCCTTAAATGGATCTGCACCGTGAGCTACAAAAGCGGCTATTATCATAGTGAATATTAAAACACCTAAAGAAATTCTTGTAAACAGCCCCAAAATCAGAAAGATAGAACAAACAAATTCGGCAAAAACAGTAAGAATAAGAGATATTTTAGGCCCCATTCCTAAGAAATCCATAAATTTTATTTCATCTCCATCTAATAACATTTGAAGTTTTGGAAAACCGTGAGATAACATAGCAAAACCAATAAACAATCTCACTACCAAAATTATGATGTCCTTGTATATAGGACTAGAATTTGTGTTAAAATAGTTCATGTAACGAAATTTAAAATAAAGATAGTAAAAAATCTTATACTATACGATGAATATTGACATTTTGGCCTATCTGTACCCAAAATTTTTAAGGTCTCTGTCATTTTTTCGCCAGTCTTTTTTCACTTTTACAAATAAGTTCAAATGAATTTTTTTCGCGAAAAATTTCTCTAGATCCAAACGGGCTTCCGTACCTACTTTTTTAATTGCTTCGCCTTTGTGTCCGATCAAAATTCCCTTCTGCGTGTCTCTCTCCACATAGATAATTGAATCTATAAAGATAATCCCTTCTTTTTCTTTAAATTGTTCTGTTACCACTTCTACTGAATAAGGGATTTCCTTATCGTAATTCAAAAGAATTTTCTCCCTGATTGCTTCATTAACGAAAAATCTTTCAGGCTTATCAGTAAATTGATCTTTATCATAATAAGGTGGATTTTCCGGTAATAAAGATTTTATTTTAGGGAGAATAATTTCAGTATTAAATGCATTCAGTGCAGAAATAGGTAAAATTTCAGCTTTAGGAATTCTGTTATGCCATTCTTCTACCAGTTTTTCCAGTCCTTCCTGATCGGTTTGATCTACTTTATTGAGTAAAAGCAAAACAGGAACAGGAATTTTGTTCAATTTTTCAATAAGAAATTCCGAAGGCTCTGCCTTATCAGTTACATCTACGATAAACAGGAAAACATCAGCATCTTGTAATGAATCCTTTACAAAATCCATCATTTTTTCCTGAAGTCCGTATTTAGGGTCCAATACTCCCGGGGTATCGGAAAAAACGATCTGAAGATCTTCTTCATTATAAATCCCGAAAATTCTATGTCTTGTAGTCTGTGCCTTTTGCGTAACGATTGCCAACTTCTCACCCATTAACTGATTTAAAAGGGTCGACTTTCCTGCATTAGGTTTCCCTACTATATTTACAAATCCTGCTTTATGCATAAACATTATATTATCAGATGCAAAGTTAGTAAAACAAAATGGTCTTTAGAATTAATCTTAAGATTTACAGAATTTCTTTCAAAAAGTGATTTAAAACTAATAATTTTGCTTACCTCAAATTCATCTCATGGATATAGATACCGTCATTGACAATATATACAAACTTCCTGAAAACTCTAAAATAAGTTTGAAAAGACATATTACAGAGGTGAATTTTTCCAAATCCCATTGTCTCATGGAGGCTCACAAAATAATTCCTTATATCTACTTTATAAAAAAGGGAATTGTCCGTGCCTACTCTTCTACGGAAGACAATGATATCACATTCTGGTTCGGAAGTGAGGGGGAAGCCGTTATTTCTATGAAAAGCTATGTGGAAGACCAACCCGGATATGAAAATATTGAGCTACTAGAAGATAGTCATTTATATAAACTTGAAACAGAAAAACTAAGAGAGCTATTTGATCAGGATATTCATATTGCCAATTGGGGGAGAAAATTCGCAGAAAAGGAATTAATTAAAACAGAAGAATTATTTATTTCAAGACAGTTTAAAACTGCCCTAGAGCGATATCAGGATATTCTAACACAAAAACCGGATCTGATCAGAAGGGTTCAGTTGGGCCATATTGCTTCCTATTTGGGAATTACCCAGGTAAGTTTAAGCAGAATCAGAGCGGAAATAAAATAGTTTTTTTATCATTTGTAAAATTTTGATCCATATCAAATTCCGAAATTTGCAATACAAATTATTGAAGAATGAATTGGATTATCTTAGTTATTGCAGGATTGTTTGAAGTAGGATTTGCATCTTGCCTGGGAAAAGTAAAAGAAACCTCCGGTCCTGAAATGTATGGCTGGTTTGCAGGTTTTTTAGTTTCATTAACCATAAGTATGCTTTTACTTATTAAGGCTACAGAAACACTTCCTATCGGAACCGCTTATGCCGTATGGACAGGTATCGGAGCTGTAGGAACTGTTTTAACCGGAATTTTTCTTTTTAAAGATCCGGTAAGTTTCTGGAGAATTTTCTTTATCATCACACTGATTGGCTCAGTAATAGGTTTAAAAGCAGTATCCCATTAAAAATAAAATCGTCTTTAAAGAAAAGACGATTTTTTATTTTATTTCTTAAATACTACAGGTAATATTTCATTTTTATTAAGACCAAACTTCTGAATTTCTTCTTCTGAATAATTTCGGGAATAAAAATTAGGCTGTGTTGTAAAACCCGCCTCTCTTAACCGATCAAAATAATCCATTCCATACCAACGGACATGATCGTACTGCCCAAAATGTTTTTGCCTTTCTTTAGGATCTTTAATAGTAAAATCTTCATAAGTCTTTTCCTGGGAATTTCTCATAGGAACCTGAAATATTCCCCATCCTCCATGCCGCATTACTCTGTAAAGCTCACTCATGGCTTTAGCATCATCTTCTATATGTTCCAAAACGTGGTTACAAAAGACGATATCAAAACTTTTATCAGGAAAAGGAAGGTCAAGGATATCTGCTTTTACATCCACTATCGGAGAAAATAAATCCGCAGAGATATAATTCAGGTTTTTCATTCTTTTGAACTTCCGAAGAAACTCCTGTTCGGGAGCGATATGAAGAACCTTAGCGTTTTTTCTGAAAAACTCGGTTTCATTCTGGAGATAAAGCCACATCTGGCGATGTCTTTCAAGACTTAAAGTTCCCGGAGAAAGTGCATTTTCTCTTTGTTTACCATAGCCATATGGAAGAAATTTACGGTAAGATCTACCGTCAATAGGATCATAGAACTGATCCCCCTTAAAAAACTGATAGATAAGAGGTCTCGCCCATACACTCAATTTAATGAGTATTGGACGAGGAATTTTATTGAGTAAAAGCTTCGTTACTTTCTTCATTAAATTTCCATTTGGAAAGGCTTCTCTTCATCACTTTTAATACCTAAAGCATCATAGATATACTGGAAGGTAGAAAGTAAAACAGGTTTTCCGTTAACTACCGCTACATCATGCTCAAAATGAGCAGAAGGTTTATTATCAAATGTAGTTACCGTCCATCCGTCATTATGGAATTTCACTTTTTCTGTCCCTAAATTAATCATCGGTTCAATAGCAATTACCAAACCGTCTTTAATAACTTTACCACTTCCCTGTCTTCCATAGTTTGGAACCTGAGGATCTTCGTGCATCTGTCTTCCTACTCCGTGACCTACTAGTTCTCTTACCACTCCATAGCCTTCTTTTTCACAATAGATTTGAATAGCGTGGGAAATATCTCCGATTCTCTTTCCTCTGATACATTGTTCTATACCTTTATAAAGAGACTCTTTAGTAATTTTTAAAAGCTGCTTCACTTCAGGTTTTACCTCCCCTATTTCAAAAGTATACGCATGATCTCCTACGAATCCGTTAAGAACTGCTCCGCAGTCTACAGAAAGCACATCACCTTCTTTGATTTCCTCTTTATTTGGAAAACCGTGAACAACCTGTTCGTTAGGTGAGATACATAAAGAGTTCGGAAATCCTCCATAGCCTAGAAATGCAGGCTCTCCACCATGGTCTTTAATAAAATCATGTGCAAGCTTGTCTAAGTATAAAGTGGTAATTCCGGGTTTTATTTCTTTTGCCAGCATTCCCAATGTTTTGGAAACCAATTGAGCGCTCTGCTTCATCAGACGAATTTCGTCTATTGTTTTTAATTGAATCATTGTTTTACTTCAATGTATTTAATATGTGATCAGATATTAATTACTGATCTATGGGCTTTTTCTACCAGAAAAGGCCTTTTTTCTTTTCTTTTTTCAGTTTAGAATATGCGAGAACTTCTTTCCCATCTACACGGAACTCTATTCTTTGATGAATAATATTATATACTTCTCCCCAACCAGGAAATCCTCCCAGATTTCTGTCATCAATAAACCAATCTGTATCAATTTTTCTGGACTGTGTTTCAGAATCAAAAACTTCCCCTTCAAAGCTTGAGTTTACAGAATAAAATTCCAATCCGTTATTTTTGCAAAAATCAACAGCATCCTGAAGAGATTTTCCGCTTCTGTACGTCCAAAGTATCAGCCTATACCCTTCGCTCTGTAATTTCTTTAATGTTTCAAAAGCAAAAATTTTCGGTTTTCCAATCGCAGGATATGCATCATCCACGATGGTTCCATCAAAATCTACTGCAATTTTTTTATTATTTAACATCTTGTTAGTTTTTAGCTGTGCAAAGATAAGAAATAATAAAGAGTGTCGAAAAGAATCAGACACTCTTACCTATATTTTATAATTATCTCAAGATTATCTTTTAACCCAGCTAAACTGAAACTGTAAATCAGGAGTAGAAACTCTGTCCGTAATTTTCTGCAGTCTCCCCGGAAGTTTCATTAAATATTCTTGTGCTTTTTCTGCTTTTTCATTTAAACCTTTAATATGTTCGATTTTCCATTCGCTCAACAGGTCCTTAAGAATATTGATATAGTCCTGTCCGGTATATACCATACAACGTTGTGCAGCATCGGAAAAATGCCCCCAAAGCTCTCCCGCTTTCTGTCCGGATTGTCTCATCAAATGGGCTGGCATAACTATTTTCTTACGCATCATATCTTCAAATGCCAAAATCATCTCAGAAGGATCAATTTCCAGAATTTTTTCTACAAAATGTTTATATGCTTTAGCATGTCTTGCTTCATCAGCAGCAATTACCCCACACATCTTAGCCAACTTTCCGTTTCCGGATTGTTTAGCTAACGTTCCTACTCTTCGGTGAGAAATATTAGTTGCAGTTTCCTGAAAGCTTGTATAAATAAAGTTTCTGTACGGATCCATACTTGTTCCTAAATCAAAGCCGTCATTAATAAGATACTGGGTAGTAATCTCCACTTCTCTCATATTTACCCTTCCACATAGATAAAGGTATTTATTCAGTAAATCCCCATGTCTGTTTTCTTCAGCAGTCCATGCTCTTACCCAGTTTACCCATCCTACTTTTTCTTCCTGATTTACACCTTCCACTCCCATCAGCCAAGATTCATAAGAAGGTAAAGCTTCTTCCGTAATGCAATCTCCAATCAGAGTTACAAAGAGATCATAAGGCATCTCACGGGCAAAAGTCTGAATTTCTTCTAAATCGTATTTAAAGTCTTCACTTGAAGGATCAGGAAGCATGTCAGAAGGTTGCCATATTTTTTCAATAGGCGTTAAAAATTTTTCAAGAAAAGAGCTCACTTCTTTTTCAAGAATCCCCATTACTTCTTTTCTAACAAGCTTTTGATACATTTTACAATCTATATTTAGTTTACAAAGATATAATTTATTTATTATTTAAAGCATAGCAAACATTGAATACCTCATGATTTTAATCATAAAAGAATGCTGATATCATTTCTATATCAGCATTCTTTCGGCATATTTATTATGGTTTAATCAACTAATACCTCTCCTGTCATTACAGACGGAATTTCCACACCCATTACTTTAAGTATAGTCGGTGCCACATCTCCCAATTTACCGGATTTTAAATTCCATGTATGGTCTTTATCCATTACAATGAACGGAACCAAATTGGTTGAATGCTGGGTGTTAGGAGTGCCATCAGGATTGATCATTACATCGGAATTCCCATGATCCGCAAGAATAAATACGGCATATCCATGCTCATAAGCTGTAGTAGCTACTTTTTCGATACATTTATCAACCGTTTCAGCAGCTTTTACAGCAGCTTCAAAAACTCCGGTATGCCCCACCATATCTGTATTAGCAAAATTAAGACAGATAAAATCTGCTGATTCTTTCTCTAATTCCGGAACAATTGCATTGGTAATATCATATGCTGACATTTCAGGCTTAAGATCATAGGTCGGAACATCTTTGGGGCTTGGACATAATAGTCTTCTTTCCCCTTCAAATTCCTCTTCCCTTCCTCCTGAAAAGAAAAAGGTTACGTGTGGATATTTTTCTGTTTCGGCAATTCGGATCTGAGTCTTTCCATTTTTCTCGAGAACTTCTCCCATAGTATTCTGAAGAACTTCTTCATCAAATACTACTTTTACATCCTGAAAAGTCTTATCATAATTGGTGAGTGTAATATAGTAGAGATTCAATTTACGCATTCCGAAATCAGGAAAATCCTTCTGGGAAAGGACTTCTGTAATTTCCCGTCCTCTGTCTGTACGGAAATTGAAACAGATCACCACATCATTATCCACGATTTTGGCAACGGGCACGATATTACCTGTCGCCGTTTCATGAATCATAATAATAGGCTTCAAAAACTCATCAGTAACATTATGATCATAAGAATCCTGAATAGAGGCTACCGCATTTGTAGTTTGGATACCAATTCCTTCTACCAAGGCATCATAAGCCAGCTTTACACGCTCCCATCTTTTATCCCTGTCCATTGCATAATAACGGCCTACGATACTTGCCAGCTTACCTGTTGTTTTTTCCATATGATCCTGAAGCTCCTGAATGAAACCTAGTCCTGAATGCGGATCACAGTCTCTTCCATCAGTAAAGGCATGAACAAAAACATTTTCATTAAGCCCGGAATTCTTAGCTGCCGTAAGAAGACCTTTAAGGTGATTGATATGGGAATGTACTCCTCCATTAGATACCAACCCTATAAAGTGTATTTTTTTATTTTCTCTTTTGACATATTCAAAAGCATCCTGTATCACTTTTTCCTGTCCCAGCGTACCGTTTTCAACAGCCATATTCAGTTTTACAAGGTTCTGGTAAACCACTCTACCAGCCCCTAAATTCATATGCCCTACTTCAGAGTTTCCCATTTGTCCGGCCGGAAGCCCTACTGCAAGACCACTTGCTTCCAGTGTAGAATGTGGAAATTTTTTATAACAACTATCTATAAATGGTGTATTTGCTTTATCTATTGCAGAAACATTGGGATTTTTCCCTAGTCCCCATCCGTCAAGGATCGCTAATATGGCTTTTTTCGACATTTTGTATAACTTTATTTATACAAATTTATCCATTTTTCAACGAATTTAAGAATTTAAGATTCGTAAATTTTAATTAAAATTTGAAGATTATAGAATACAGGTCGTTTGTATTTTATAATGATTTACCAGAATATTAATTATTATTTTTAATTTTGCTTTATGGATTTACGAGACCAACTTAAAAACCTTTTTCCTGAGCATGAAGAACAAGATTTTGAAATGCCGGAAGAAAAATTCCAGCAAAAAGAACCTTTGATCTGTAAGTTTGAAAAAAAAGGCCGAAATGGCAAGCCTGTAACCCTCATTGAAGGGTTCGAAGGGAGTGATGATGAGCTTAAGAAAATTTCTAAAAAGATTAAAACTACTTTAGGAATAGGAGGTTCTGAAAAGGACAGTACGATTATTATTCAAGGGGATAACCGTGATAAAATCATGGAAATTCTTAAAGATATGGGCTATAAGACAAAAAGGGTCGGCGGGTAATTAAAAGTAAATCTCTATCTACAGCCTTATTCGGTTTTATAATCTCAGAAGGGAGATTATATAATCCTTGATCTTTTGATACTATATACTGTCCAAAACAGATTCTATATCTGTTTATTCCCAGAGCCGATTTGAACATGAATGTAATAATCGAAAAACA
>NZ_JALAHD010000252.1 GCF_022712095.1 Chryseobacterium sp.
TAATAATAAATAAAATACCCATTACTAATATTAAAGTCATAACTACAGTTATAAGAGAAAGCTTTATATTGTTCTTTTTTATATTTTTCATAATTCATTATTTATACATATTTTCTACAGTTTGCTTCGCAATTTCGCTATAAATATATCCTACACCCGCACCTACAACAAAACCTAAAATTGTTCCAGCTCCAGGTATTGGAATAAAACTTCCTATGTAAGCTCCGATTAATGCTCCTTCTGCAGCTCCAACAATCCCACCAACAGCTCCTGCCGTAGCAACTTGTGCGTTTTTACCAAATGTCCAACCATCTTCATATGCTCCATAAGTAATCTCTCCTGCAGAAATAACATTTCCTACCATTCCTGCTCTCTCAGCATATTTAACATATTTAGCAGTAGTTGCTACATATCCACTTCTTAAGCCTATTTGAGAATCTGCAGCTCTACCTGCATAAGCAATACTTCTTTGATTTCCCAAATTATCAATCCAATATCCCCTATTATAAAGATCAGTACGCTGATCAGCTATAGCTTTATATATAGTTCCAATCGTTCCCGATCCATGATTAGCCCAGTTTTTATAAGCATCCCAAGATGTATCACTAACTTTTACAGAATGGAAATTAACACCTTCTGTGGAACCTGTCAGCATACCATCCAGATCATAATAGATTGCTCCATTAGAATTATCCCAGGTACTCCATTGGGCATATCCATTGTTGAAAGTTATCCCATTGATATCTCCTCCATTCACAAAATAATTAAATATAGAAGAAGCTGCATTTCCGCTAAAGGTATAACCTCCGGTTCCTGCTCCACCGCCACCTCCCGAAAGATCATTATAAAAATAATTAGCATGAGAACCTCCCATTCCTGAATAACTGGATAATGAAGAATTTGGATCAAAGTCAGTGTTAAAGGCTGAATGTTCTCCGTAAAATGCCCTAGGATCATAAGGGGCATTTCCATCAGGATCTATAAAGCCAACCGGATTATTAAATGCATAATTATATGGTGAATACCTTCTCATCTGCTCAGACAGGGCATCTACAACACCCCATCTTCCCAGATCCGGCATATACATTCTTGCCCCAAAATCATACATCCCGCTTTCTTGGATCTCCTTGCCATTGTACTTATAATTATAATAACCTCCTAAAAGCCCGTTGTTTGTTCCTCCAATATGGTTTAACCCAAATGGATAGTAATTATTGGTATCGGTAACTTCAAGAACTCCTGCGCTGCTTTTAGCAAAGCTTATCCTTGCATTTCCCAAATGGTCTTTATACTGGTAAATATAACGATTTTCCCTAAAGTTGTAAAAACCTTCTGAGGTAGGTACAAAGTCAAGGGTCCATGTGGGAATTACAGGTCTGCTTGCTTCCGTATATGCCTCCCTTTCCAATGCAGTATTGGCTAAGCTGATACAGTCTGCACAGATAGTAAGCTCACCCTGTTCATACGTATACTGGAAGCCATCCAAATAGTCCGTATAAGTAGTGATAGGACTTACTCCTTTTCCTCCTGTTTTATATACCGTTTTACGAAGCTTGGTTCCATCTGCACGATACAGGTTATTGGTTGTGTAATTGGTTATAATCCCCAAAGGATTACCTTCACTCATTACAGTTACATTCGGAAGATTCAGATAGTTATAGCCTATGGAACTGATTCCTTTGTCTTTCATATTGAGCATATTCCCGTTAAGGTCATAATCAATAGTATTGTTTCCTCCTTCATAACCTGTATCATTCAATGAGTTTTCAATAACTTTATCCAGACGATTTCCTGTATATTGATATACCAGATCATCCACCATTGTAGAAGTATTTCCGGTAACAGGAAAGGCATTTCTTTTTAATGATTTTATATTTCCATTGAGATCATAGGTCACATTTTCATTAAAATTATTATTGAAAGGTGTGGTAGAATTCGGCTCTGTATAAACAGCATCTTTTAACCTGTTAAGATTGTCATAAGAATACACATATCTTTTCAATACATCTTCCGATGCATTTTTCCAGTCTACTTCAGTAATATTTCCGTTATACCTGACTCCTGAAATGTTAGCATATACCGGATTCGTGTATTTTATTTCATATCCGAACAGCTGCCCGTTAAGGTTGGAAGGATCATTGATCTTTGTCCGCCAGCCCCGAATATTATAGCTGTAAGACACAGTCTGTAAAGGTTGGGAAACATCCGTACCACCTACTTTTTTAGTTTTTACCTGAGAAAGCTCATTATATACGTTTTGTGATAAAATCTCTTCAGGATTATTATCAATTTTATGCTTATGTACCAGCAGCCTGTTTTGGTTGTCATAAGTATAGGTTTGTACAATTACTTTTTCAGCATCCACTTCCATCCTTTTATGATAAACTTTGGTCTGTTTTGTCATTCCAGCAAAATCCAGTTCAGATTCTGTTTTCGTGTATCCTCCCAGATGATTAATAGTATGAGTTCCAGCCATCCGTCCTTTGGTATCATACCAGATATAATTTTTTGTCCAGTTATCATCCTCTATATTTTTCACATAAGAGGCTACCGGTAAACTCTTTGTACTTATATCTGAGCTTTGGGCATTCTGAGATAATATATTCTGTCCCAGGATCTGAGACGGCACTGTAGGAGTACCCGATGGGTAAGTATCATAATAATTGACACTTGTAACCTGAGTTACATTAGTAGGACCTGCTGTTTTAGAGTAATAAACAGGCATTCCATTCAAAGTAAAGGAAGATGTAGCACTTCTCGTTTCATACATATTAGCATTGGCATTAATATTATTCTGTACGGTATTTCTACCTGTAGAATTATTAGTAATTCCCGTGTAAACCACTCTTCCAAACTGATCATATTTAACTAAAGACCATTGTCCTTGAGAACGTTGATTGGCATCCTGGCTCATAACCAATTTATTTGCCTTGTTGTATACCATATATTCCCAGCCTTTTCCGGGAACTTTTTTCTCTACAAGCCTTTTCCATCCGTCATAATGATACTGATAGCATAAGTTATCCAGTGTAGTCTGGTCTGTTAAACCCGACTGAACTGCCAAAGGAGTAATAACGTATGCAAGCTGATTATATTCATTATAAACGTAATAAGTATCCGAATTTAAATTTCCATCTTTTTTTCGGGTCAGAACAGTTTGTCCTTTTTTATTTTTAAACTCAGTACTTATATTTCCATCTTCATCTGTAATGCTGTTTTTTGCCAAGGTATTAGCTCCATAGTTTCCGACTTTGGTAAGCTGGTATTTCGTTCTTCCTTCCAGCCAGGTCGTAGTAACAGCATATCTGATTACTTCTCCATCTATATTAGCATCATATCCCAGAACAACAGGCTTAGCCGCCCAGTCATTTCCTACCTGTATCTGTTGCTGTATCCTGCCTAAAGGGGAATTTTCCAATATACTCTCCGAATATATTTTTTCTGAGCCATAAACAGCCGAAGCATTGGATAAAGGTGAAGTATAGATGGCTCCGCTTTGACTTCCGGACTGAGGAACCGGTAAATATCCTTTCACCTGTCTTCCGAACTGATCATATTCAAAATGACTAACAATATCTTTACCTGACGGAGTGGCTTTTATAGCTATACTTTGGACAGCTCTTCCCCAGCTGTCAAAATACTGTACACTTTCAGAGGTTTTAGAACAATCATCATTAAGGCAGCTTTTACTATAGATATAATTTTCATTGGAACTTAATCCTGAAGGATTAGCTGTTCCTCCCCCTGTTCCTGAAGATATATAAGCATGAAAACTATTTATATTGAGCGAATTAGCATTGAATCCTGATAACAAATTGATGCTTACCGGATCTGATATCACCTTATCAGGCTGTGTTATGGTAGTATTTAAAGTAATCTGCGAATAGGCAACTATTCCCAGCAGTAACATATTAAGTTGAATGATCTTTTTCATAGGTGGTGCTTATGGTTTATAGTTGTATTGATATTCTTTCACTGTTTTATAGAGGGTATTTCCACCGGCATCTATTTCCATTCTTTTTACGGTTTTTAATCTCCCCGCATCATCATACTGATATATTTCCCTTAAACCTGACGGAGGCGTCATACTTGTAATTCCCAAAAGAGGATCATAAGTGTATGTTGAGATCTGATAATTGGCAAGAGCGGCATTCTTTCTGAAGTTGTCCAATGCAGTAATCAGCGTAGTTTCACTGCTGCTGTTTACATCATTGTCTGAAGCCGTAATAATTCCTGCAGCCAATGAGACAATCTGATTGTAAGCTGCTCCTTCTATTTTTGCAATTACAGAAGTTTTATTATAACCGTAAACCATGGCCACTGTAAGACCCTCGGCAGTTGTATATTGTAATAAATTCCCTTTATCGTCATATAGCTCCATTCTCATTGTTTCCCTGGTACTTCCATCTGCTATATTAGTAGAGAGTATTGAAGTAGGAAGTAACGAAGAATTTCCATACAACGTTGTTGCCTTGGATAAGATTTTTCCATTCTGTTTTTCTTCAACTATAACAGGTATTCCAGTGATATAAGCATTTTCCAGATGGGTATACCCCGTAAGTCCCTGAGCATATGTAAACAACTTTTCCTGAAGATCTCCATCCAGGGTTGACTTGGTATGAGCAGGCTTAAAGTTGCCAGGGTTAATCTCTGTTTCGGTCTGCGTCTCCAATATTTTATTTCCTGGATAAAACACTTTTTCTTTCTGTGAAGTCTTCTTGATGTAAGCGGGTTTTGTGAACATTTTCCCCCATGAAGTATTCATATTATATTCTTCAGCAGAGTAGTAATCCATTTCATATTCACTTTCTTTGGATACCAATAAATTATTTTGCTCATCATAAACCTCTTCTTTTTCAGGAAGCCCTCCTTTTGTTACCGTATAATATGGCCAGAAATAAGTAGGCTCCAAAGCTGTTCCTCCGTTTTGATATTTAGGATAATCATTTGAATTTTTAAATCTGTATTTTGTATATCCCCTTCCTGTTTCAGAAACTTTTACGTTCTTATACAAAATATAAGAAGACCTGGAATCAGCATTAGAGTCTCTTTCATTATAAAAAAGATACCCGCTTGAACTGTTTACCAAATCAAATGAATCATATTCGTAATTAATTGTTCTTTGGGCCAAAGCATCATTAAAATTATTATAATATTTAATGTTTTTCACCCTTCCCCCTAAAGCTTCTATTGAATTCCTATAGGGTCCGGGAAGAAACTCATATCCTGATATTCTGAAATTTCCGGCTCCTGCTGCTCCATCCACTGAAGTAACTTCCAATGTATAGTTTCCGGGATAATTAACAATTTCATAGATAGATTGGCCGGTTCCCGTAATATCAAAAGGTCCTTTTATCACCTGTGTCCCCTTTTTTATAGTAAATACCAGCTTACTTGTAATCACCGGCTGTGGAAGCTGAGGATAAAAAGGATCATTAGGGTCCGGAAATCCCGGGTCCGGAAATGTATAATCAGTAAGCATTAAAGAAAATTTTATTTTTCTTAATTTATTTACATCGCCGGGTACATTAAAATTATAGGACGTTGTTTGACTCGTATTAAAAGAAGCCGTCAATAATGTACTTTCATATTGAATATTAGGATTAAAGCCGTAAGTTCCAATATATTCAAGGTAAGAAGGGTCATTATAATCAAAATATTGCTCATTCTTCTCATATACATAATGAGTAACTCCTCCTGTAGGCATAATAACCTTTTCCAGTATTCCAAAAGGCCGGTAATTTCCTGAAGTACCAGGAAGTGAATTATCACTGTATACAAAATTAGTCTGCTCAGACTTCAGTCCGTTTTTATCATTTTTTCTTACAAAATTTAATACTCTTTTTCTTTTGGCAACATCTGCAGGGGCTGCAGGTATCGTATAATTAAAACCATAAGAATACAGTACATTTCCGGCAAGATCTTTCATTAAAATCTTTTGCAGGCTAAAAGGATCATTCACTGTCTGTTTAAGATTTTCATCATAGGCATACTCCAAAGTAACTTCTCCATTCCTTGTTTTAACTGTTTTCAATTTACAATACTGATATACAATGGTCCCAGTAGAAAGAGTTTCCCTTTTTTTCTCATACTCCAGAGTAGCAATCTCTACTCCAATAGGATTAACTATCCTCGTAAGAAAGTAAGCAGATTTAAAAGAAAATGGCATAATTTCGTAATTGGGGCAGGCAAACTGTCCGTAATCAAACTCACTGAAAGTATATTTGTAACCGTTATCCGTAGTTACCGTAAAATCACTCGCTTTAAAAGTCACGGTATTACTATCCCTTGTATATTCTATCTTGGCATGATTCGGAGAAAGATTAATCAGTGTAAAAGTATTATTTGATACATCTCTTTTAATCCTGAATTTGCCGGAAGCACCTGGAAGATTGTAGTAATATACATCATCAAATTCATTGGTGATATGCCCAGGTAAAGAGGTTCTATCGTAACATTCATCCAGATCACCAATTATTTTCTTATAAATTACACCAGTCCCGAAAAAAGACCACCCTGCTCCTACATCACTTATTCTTTGTTCTTCTTCATAATTTTTAATATTGTAACTAAGACTGATAGGATAGGTAATTCCTTTTGATAATGGGATATTTAAAAGAGGAATACTAACCTCAGGCATTCCGGATGCAATAGACACCGGTACATCAGAATAACTGGATAAAGATGCCATAGAGGGTGATGCTATAGGAGTTGTGACTACATCTCCAATACTTAACTGAGCAAATCCGTTTTGGGTTCCCAGCATACACAAGATTTGTGAAACGAGAATTATAATATTTTTTCTTTTCATTTTAGTGCTATTTTTTAATCAGTTTAGCATTAGCCGTTTTATTAGTATCCGTCTTGATCACCACCAGATAAGCTCCCTGAATCAAAGATTGTGTATTGATCTTAGTTACCCTATTCTTTGTCTTTAAGCTTTGAAGCTGCCTTCCACTCATATCATACAACAGTATATCTGCCTCCTTAAAATCATAGCCTATTTCAACATAAGCATAATCTGATACAGGATTTGGATAAAGCTTAATATCCTGCTTTTCGATCAATTGGTCGATCTGCTGATCTCCCAACTTCACAATCTTCCAGTTCTCCTTTCCTAATTCATCTCCGCTAGTTCCTGCCAATACTATTGAACCATCCCTGTTGAGCTTAATATCCGATAACCTCTCTTCTTTCTTCCTGGATTCTCCCTTCACATGCTTTCTCCACTGTTCCTCTCCTCTATCGTTCAGATACAACATCCAGAACGTTTCATCATCTGCCTCTATCTTTCCTTCTGCCTGAGTATAACCTCCTAATAACACACCTTTGGTTCCTTCTTGGTTCCTGGCTCTTGCATCTTGACTCTGCCCACTAATAACGCTCATTCCCATCAGTACATCCCTGTTCTTGAAACTATAAGACTTCTGCCATACATCTTCACCTTTGTCATTTAATGAAATCAGCCATAAGTCCGTGCCTTCTTCTATCCCTACCGTCTTGTTTCCTGATCGATCTGATCTGGATTCTCCGCCTACTATATACCCTGTTGATGTTAAAGCCAACGTTCTTAGATGATCATCTCCATTTCCTCCATAGTTCTTCTCCCATTCTACCTTACCGTCTTTACTTAACTTGACAAGCCAGTAATCACCTTCTCCGTAATGGATGCTGGCTTTTGGATGCTGGCGCATAGCTCCTGAAGCTGATCCTGTGCCCGATACTATCTTTCCTTCTGTCAAAGCTTCGCTTCTTGAATACATTCCTAATAAAACTCCTCCGTCCTTTGTTGGAATCATCTTCTCTACTTCATCCAAGCCTCTTCCTCCTAATATAAGCTGGGATAGTTCCTTTCCGTCTTTATCCAGTCTGATTACCAAGACATCTTTAGAACCATAGCCATTTGAAGAGTTCTGGATACTTCCTGCCACTACATAGCCTAAGTCCGTAGTCTGAACTACAGCTCTGGCTTCTTCATCTGAACTTGTTCCTAATGTCTTTTGCCATAATTCATCTCCATGCTCATTAAGCTTGATCAGCCAAATGTCTGAACCGCCTTTAGATTCTTCTTTCTTATCCAGACCTTTTCCTGAATGAGAAGTTCCTGCAATCAAAAAGCCGCCCTCCTGCGTAGCCACGGTTGCAGATAAGAAATCATGATTGTTCCCTGAGAAATATTTTTCCCAGACCTGTTCTCCCTGCTGATTGAGTTTAATTAAATGGAAATCGTAACCGTTATTCTGCTTACTGCCTGAAGCCTCAGGCTTACTGCTCTGAATAACACTTCCCGAAATTAAATACTGCTGATCAATAGTAGTTGTTACCTGGCTTAAAAAATCCTGAGTACTGGACTTAATATCTTTCTGCCAGAGAACCTGCTGAGAATATAAGAATCCTCCTATACATAGAAATAATGCACCCGTGTAGAGTTTTTTCATTCATCTTAGTGTTTAGTGGTTAATACGTAACTTTTTACAGTTTCAAATTTAACATTTTTTAGCAATTATTAACTACTTATTAAAAAAATAATTAATATAACGTTCAGAACCGGAATATTGTTTTCTTACAATTACTTTCCTTCATGCAAATCTAAGTCACCAACACGACAAAACTTGTCGCATTAAAAATCAGTACAAAATAAAAATGCCTGAATTTCTTCAGACATTTAGCGTGATTAAAAAAGTGAATAGAATTTTTTATACATTAAAATAGTGAATAGCTCCCGCATCCGATAAATGTAACTGATCTTCGTGACAATGGCTGACAAAGTTCCCGCTATTCTCCAGAAAAGAGTGGCTGAATAAAGCATAGGAAGGTTGTTCTGCCAGTTCATTTTTCAGCAATTGGTGGGCTTCCACTACGGTAGTACCATATAACTTTTTAAAGTTTCCGATTTTATACTGTGAAAACGTACCGTAATGAACAATAAATTTCAACGACATATCAATAGCCATACTTAGTGCGGTACTAAGCTCGGATATCTTTCTGTTAAAAGCATCCTGCATCTTCTTTAGCATTCCTGATATGCTTTCAAAGGATGGATGGTCATCATATTTATAAAACAGAATGGCATCTCCTTCTATTTCTGAAATTTCAAAATACTGATCATTAATATCGATCAATGTAGATAGTAGTTCTCTTACAATATATTCTCCTGTATAAAGTTTTGTATTCAATACAAATTCGGTAAAACCATTAAAATCAGGAATCATAATGATCCCATCCTGAGTATTTGTATTTTCCATATGAATAAGATTAAAAACCTGTTGTGCCTATACAGACGCAACAGGTTTAATTTTACTTTATTGCCATCCTCCCCCGACGGATCGGTAAAGAGTAGTGATCGCATTTAACCGTTGAGCTTTTAAAGATGCAAGATCCAGCTCTGCCTGTAATTTATTGGTCTGTGCCAGAATTACCTCTACATAAGTTGCAGAATTATATTTAAATAAAATATCGGCTTTTTTCACAGCTTCATCTGACTTCTTAACCAAACCTTCAGCAATTACCTGCTGCTCTTCCAGTTTTTCAATTTGTACCAAAGCATCGGAAACTTCCCCAACTGCCTTTAATACGGATTGCTTGAAGTTGATTTCAGATTGTTCAGAAAGAACTTTAGCCTGCTCATATTGGGTCTTAAGCTGCTTACCATTTAAAATCGGCTGTGCTAATGTTCCTGCCAGGCTTCCGAAAAGTGAACCCGGAATATTAAACCAGTTGCTCGCTTTAAAAGCATTCAAACCTCCCTGAGCGGTAATACTGAATGACGGATACATACTCATCTTAGCCACATGAACGGAAGCTATACTTTTTCTGAAATCCAGCTCACTGCTTTTTACATCAGGTCTGTAGCTCAATAATTCGGAAGGAATCCCTGAAGTTATTGTATCCGGAGTCTGAATATGATCCAAACCGGACTGTCTTTCCACTTTGTCCGGCATAGATCCTGTAAGAAGGCTTATTGCATTCTCCTGAGTAGCGATGGAACTTTCAATGGCCGGAATACTTTTCAGGATCTGATCCCTGGTAATTTCCTGTTGCTGAACAGCTAAGGCCGTTGTTAACCCCACTTCATACTGCTTGGTAAGATATTTCAGGGTAGTTTCCGAATATTCTAAATTGGATTTTGTGATTTCCAGTTGAGTATCCAGCATCAAAAGATTATAATATCCCTGTACAACTGATGCCACCAAACTTGTTTTTACGGCTTTTGCAGCTTCCTGGGTTTTAAGATATTCCGCTAAAGCTTCTTCTTTCTTTCCTCCGATTTTACCCCAGATATCTGCTTCCCAGGAAATATTTACAGAGGTGGTATAATCTTCCGTATATTTTTTTCCCATAAATTGTCCGGCCATCATACCATTCATACTGTTATCCGAAGGACGGCTGATACTTGCATTTCCAATCGTTGCATTGATCACGGGAACATTTCCCCACTTACTCTGAGTATAAGCCAGAGAAGCAAACTCTATCTGTTTTAAAGCTACCTGAAGATCATTATTCTTAGCCATTGCTTTATCAATTAATCCTACCAAGACAGGATCTTTGAAAAAATCTTTATAGCTGATCTTTGCAATATTTTCATCTACAGCAGAAATATCATCATTCCTGAAGGCTTCCGGCATCTCCAGCTTCGGCTGCTCATACTTCTGAACGGTACAAGAGGCCAAAGTTCCTGAGACCAAAGCTATATATGCTATATTTTTAATTTTTCTCATTTTAAAATATATTGTTTAATATTCCCAGTCTGCTTCCGTTACTGGTTTTCCGCTTACTTTTTCCTGTACATACTGGAACATTACAAAAAGTACCGGTGTAATAAATATTCCCAGAACAGTTCCGAATAACATTCCTGCAATTGCTGCATAACCGATTGAATGGTTCCCCATTGCAGATGGTCCTACTGCAAAAAGTAACGGAATCAATCCACTGATAAAGGCCAGAGAAGTCATCAGAATCGGACGTAAACGGGCTTTTGCCCCTTCTACAGCTGAAGCAATCAAACTTTTACCGGCTCTTCTTCTCTGAATCGCGAACTCCACGATAAGAATACCGTTCTTCGCAAGGAGTCCTATAAGCATTACCATTGCAATCTGAACATAAATATTATTGGATAACCCTGCATAGGTAATTCCTACAAATACTCCGGATAAACCTACCGGAATAGAAATAAGCACTGCAAATGGTAAGATATAACTTTCATACTGTGCTGATAACAGGAAGTACACGAAAACAATACATAATCCAAAGATCATCACGGATTGTGAGCCAGACTGGCTTTCCTCCCTACTCATTCCTTTATAATCATAAGTATACCCTTGAGGAAGCACCTGCTTACTTACCTCCTCTACCGCTGTCATCGCCTGACCCGTACTGTATCCCGGAGCAGCCATAATGGTAAGGTTAGAAGAATTAAACAGGTTAAAACGATCCACCACTTCCGCTCCTGTAATCTGTTTCAGGCTAACAAGAGTGTTAACCGGAACCATTTCATTCGTATTGTTTTTAACAAATATATTGTTCAGGGATTGGGTATCTTCCCGGGTTTCAGGAGTAGACTGCACCAATACTCTGTAATATTTACCAAACCTGTTGAAATCTGAAGATTGTATACTTCCGTAATATCCCTGCATTACTCCCAGCACATCAGCTACAGATACTCCAAGCTGAGCTGCTTTTACTTCATCGACAATAACTTCATATTGAGGATACCCTACATCAAAAGTTGTATAGGCTAACGCAACTTCAGGTCTCTGCATCAAAGCTCCCATCATTCCGTAGGAAACATTTCCCAGATCTTTAAGTTCACCATTATTACGATCCTGTAATACGAGTTCCATACCGCTGGTATTCCCAAAACCGTCTACTGTCGGAGTATTGATCACCAGGAAATTGGCTCTTTTATCCTGAGATAATGTTCCCTGTATCTGCCCGATAATATCATTGATATTGTCTACATCTCCTCTTTCGCCTCCTTTTTTAAGCTTGATAAACAATGCTGCAGATGAAGAGGACATTGAGGAACTGAAAAGATTCAACCCGTCCACTGAAATCACTTCAGCTACTGCCGGATTTTTCATCAGGATATCTTCCGTATCACTTACTACTGCTGTAGTCCTGTCTTTCGATGCTCCCGGCGGAAGATTTGCTGTTACAATCACAAAACTCTGGTCTTCATCAGGAATAAATCCTTTTGGAGTGGTCATGGATAACCATGTAAACAATCCTCCGAAGGCAAGAATCAATACCACCGCAACCCATTTTCTTTTTAACAGGAATAATACTGATTTTCCATAACGGAAAGTAAGTTTATTGAATCCCGCATTAAACCCTGCAAAGAACCTGTCCTTAAAGTTCATCTTTTCATGAGAATCACTTCCATGACTCTGCTTTAATAAGAGAGCACATAAAGCAGGGCTTAACGTTAATGCATTGACTGCTGAAATGATAATCGCAATCGCTAAAGTCAGTGCAAACTGCTTGTAGAACAACCCGGTGGAACCACTCATAAATGCTACCGGAACAAATACCGCAGACATCACCAGGGTAATGGAAACGATAGCTCCTGTAATTTCACTCATTGCCGACATGGTAGCTGCTCTCGGGTTTATTTTTTTATGTTCCATTTTAGCATGAACAGCTTCCACGACGACAATAGCATCATCCACCACAATACCGATGGCCAGTACCAGGGCGAAGAGCGTAAGAATATTAATGGAGAAGCCAAAAATATTCATAAAGAAAAAGGTACCTACAATAGAAACCGGAACCGCAATAGCCGGAATCAGGGTAGAACGGAAATCCTGTAAGAAAATAAATACTACGATAAACACTAAAATAAATGCTTCTATCAAAGTATGAATTACCTGATCAATAGACTGATCCAGTGCATCTTTCGTAGCATATGGAATTTCATAGGCCATTCCTTCCGGAAAGGATTTTTCCAGTTCTTTCATTTTTGCCTGAAGGGCGATCTGTACCTCATTCGCATTTGACCCCGCCATCTGGAAGATAGCCATTGCTACCGCAGGCTTTTTATTATACTGTGAAGCTACCGTATAGCTGTATGCTCCGAACTCTACTTTGGCTACATCCTTTAATCTTAATACGGAACCATCACTTAATGCTTTGACAGTAATATTCTCGTATTGTTCAGGCTCTGTGAATTTACCTTTATAACGAAGCACATATTCCATCGCTTCTTTACTTCTTTCCCCAAATCTTCCGGGTGCCGCTTCCAAGTTCTGAGACTGAATAGCCGCAGATATTTCAGCTGGCGTAAGATTATACGCTGTCAGCTTGGTAGGATCCAGCCAAACTCTCATAGAGTAATCTTTATTACCATACACCATAGCATCCCCTACTCCTGTTACCCTTTTAAGCTCAGGTACAATATTGATCTTCGCATAATTTTCAAGGAACAGGTCATCCATTTTACCATCCTTACTCGTTAAAGAGATCATGGAAATCATACTGTTCTGTCTCTTCAATGTAGTAATACCTGCCTGAATAACCTCTGCAGGCATCTGGTTGGTCACCTGAGATACCCTGTTCTGAACATTCACAGCTGCCTGATCGGGATCAGTACCTAATTTAAAAATTACCGTAATACTTAATGTTCCGTCATTACTCGCTGTAGAAGTAATATAATCCATATTCTCCACTCCATTGATCGCATTCTCCAATGGCGGAGCTACTGATCTTGCAATCGTTTCTGCATTCGCTCCCGGATAGGTAGCTGACACCATAACTGTTGGTGGTGCAATATCCGGGAACTTCGTAATCGGCAGTGTAAGCATACCGACTACCCCCAATATTACCAATAGTATAGAAATTACCGTTGCTAATACGGGTCTTTTTATAATCTTTTTTAACATGATTTTCTTTTCCTATTTTTTCTGTTGAGCTTTCTTTTGTGCCACTACCGGCGCTCCTGGTTGTAATCGGTCAAAACCTTCAACAATATATTGCTGCCCGGGTTTGATCCCTTTTGATACGATATAATTATTTCCGGATTTCCCTTCCACTTCTATCGGAAGCTGAGCTGCTTTCCCTTTATCGATCGTATAGACAAAAAGCTTATCCTGAATAGTCCTTGTAGAAGCTATCGGAAATAAAATTACATTGGAATAATACTGCTCAATAAGTATTTTACCTGTATTACCCGTTCTCAACAGATTATTAGAATTATTAAATTTAGCCCTCATCGTAATGGCCCCTGTCGTCTTATTGAACTGACCTTCCACCGCATCAATATTTCCTTTTTCACTATAGGCATCACCATTGGAAAGCAATAATGAAACAGGTGCTGTATTCTTCAGTATCTCATCAATACTACTGCCTGTCCCCTGTTTCTGGAAATTACTGAAATCATTTTCACTCATGCTGAAATAAGCATACACCTGATGTATGTCCGATAAAAGCGTAATGGCATCCTGACTTGATGGAGACAATAAACTTCCCAGACGATAATTAAATCTTCCAACAAATCCACTCACAGGAGCTTTAATCACGGAGAAGTTCAAATTGATCTTTGCAGATTCTATTGCAGAAGTAGACTGACTTACCGCTCCTCTTGCTGCATTATAAGCTGCTTCCGCTTCTTTTACCTGAATGTCAGAAACCATTTTGTTTTTAAAAAGCTCTCTTTTACGTTCTAAATCTATTTTAGAAGTTGCCAGATTAGCCTGTGCCGAAACCAAGGTTGCCTGTGCACTTTTCAGTTGTTCCTTAAAAATCTGGTCTTCTATTTTAAATAATGGCTGACCCGCTCTTACATAGTCTCCTTCATCCACATAAATCCTGGCTAAATACCCTGTGATTTGAGGTCTGATCTCTACATTAGACACTCCTTCAATAGAAGCGGCATATTCTCTGGCAATCATAGCATCTCCCTGCTTCACCGTTTCCACCGGAAGCTCTGCTGGCTGTTGCTGATAAGATTGGTCTTGATTATTTTTTTTACATCCCGTTAACACAAGGAGTGTCAATAGGAATACCGACGATTTCTCAATAAAAAATCTCTGCATACTATTTCTTTTAAATTTTACCGAGCAAAATTCGCCCGAAAAAAGTTCAATAGAAATATTCAAAAAACCCCTTATTTTGTCAAAAAGACTCCTTATTTGTTAAAACATGACAAATATCATATATAGATGAAACATATAATTGTATTTGTTTATTTAAATAACATAAAATACCATATATAAACACTATTAAGCTATAGAAATATATTTATTGATATTTAAAATATATCTTCTCTTTTATAGTCCAATGGAGATTTACCAGTATGTTTTTTAAAAAATTTACTAAAAGACGCCTGATCGGAAAATTTAAGTTGAGCAGCAACCTCTCCCACGTTGGCATTCGAATTCCTCAGTAACACTCTGGCTTCCACCACCAATACCTGATGAATGATCTCACGGGGAGACTTGAACATGGTCTTATTAATCACCTTAGTAAGGTATTTTCTACTAATAAACAGCTGATCTGCATAAAACTGTACATTATGCTGTTCCTTAAAATGCTGACGAACCAGTGTAAAAAAACTGGTCGTAATTTCATCTTCTCTGGAAGTCACATTGCTTTCCACTTCCGTTTTTTTGAAATGGTTGTCAATTTCATAAATCACCAACGAGAAGTGATGCCAGATCATCTCTTTAAAATAGTAATAATCTTTATCCGGACTGTTCAGATTCTCCAATTCATCAAGGTGAAAGCCTACACGTTTGAACAATTCACGCTCATTTTGAATAGCATGAAGCGGATCACCGGAAAGACTTTTCAGAACGGCATTTGACCGGTAATTAAACCCTGCCTGGGAAATAAAATCGACCGAAAAGAATATATATTTCGCATTATAGTCTTTTGAAACATAATCTACACAGAAAGTTTCAGACATAGGGCAAAATACAATATCACCTGCTGTTACATTATAGCTTTTATTATCAAGCTTAAATTCAATTTTCCCGCTTTTAATCAGGATAATGCAGAAAAAATCAGCCCGGAAAGGTATTCCAACTTCCATAGAATAACTCATCCAATCTATATTTAAAACAACAAATTCATTGACCCTCAGATCAAACTCAATTTCTTCAAGTAATTCCTTGAAGGTAATCGTAGAGATATAATTCTTTTCTGGCGTACTTCTTTTTCGGGGCATCAATTGTGGATAAGACATTACGAAATTAAAGAAATATATTGATTATTAAAACCAATATGTTAATCATAAAATCAATAATAATTTAAATTTTATTATCTCATTTTGAGATAATGTAAAAATTTATGTAATTTTATCTCCGAAAAAATCCATAAAAAAGTTTTTATGCTAAAGAAAACTGTCCTAATAAGTTTTTTAACACTCATTTCTTTCTCTTCCATGGCTCAAAATAATCCAATACCTGTTTATCTGGATGAATCCAAACCGGTTGAACAACGTGTACAGGATGCTCTTTCCAGAATGACTTTAGAAGAAAAAGTCGCAATGCTGCATGCACAGTCAAAATTCAGTTCTCCCGGGGTACCGAGACTAGGAATTCCTGAATTCTGGACCACTGACGGCCCGCATGGTGTACGTCCGGAAGTAATGTGGGATGAATGGGACCAGGCCGGATGGACTAATGACTCCATCATTGCCTATCCTGCCCTTACAGCTCTTTCCGCTACATGGAACAAGAACATGTCATGGAATTATGGAAAAGCTTTAGGAGAAGAGGCAAGATACAGAAAAAAAGATATCCTTCTGGGACCGGGAGTCAATATTTACAGAACTCCCCTTAACGGAAGAAATTTCGAATATATGGGTGAAGACCCTTACCTTACCTCCAAGATGGTAGTTCCTTACATTAAGGGGGTACAGGCGAACGGAGTAGCCACAAGTGTAAAACATTATGCTTTGAATAATCAGGAAATGTTCCGTCATACCAGTAATGTAATTGTAGATGACCGAACTTTATATGAAATTTATCTTCCTCCATTTAAAGCTGCTGTTACAGAAGGAGATTCATGGACGATCATGGGTGCCTATGACATGTATAAAAATCAATATGCGAGCCAGAACCAATATCTTTTAAATGATATTTTAAAAGGAGAATGGGGCTACAAAGGCGTAGTAGTTTCCGACTGGGGAGCTGTTAACAACACCGATCACGCTATACATAACGGGTTAGACCTTGAATTCGGAAGCTGGACCAACGGTCTTTCGGCCGGAACAAAAAACGCATACGACAATTATTATCTGGCCAAGCCTTATCTGGACCTTATCAAATCCGGAAAAGTAGGGACCAAAGAACTGGATGATAAGGTAACAAGGCTTCTTCATCTGGCTTATAAAACTACCATGAACAGAAATAAGCCCTTCGGAAATATCGCCTCGGAAGAGCATAAAGCTATTGCGAAAGAAATCGGAGAAGAAGGAATCGTATTATTAAAAAACCAGGGAAATATCTTACCAATTGATATCAACAAGACAAAAAAAATTGCTGTTATCGGAGAAAATGCCATAAAAATCATGACTGTTGGTGGTGGTTCTTCTTCATTAAAAGTAAAATATGAAACCTTACCTTTAGACGGTATCAAAGCAAGATTCGGAAAAAAGGCTGATGTACAGTTTGCTAGAGGTTATGTGGGAGATATCGGGGGAGAATATAATGGGGTAAAATCAGGGCAGGATCTGAAAGATAACCGTTCTGAAGCAGAACTGCTCAATGAGGCTGTGGAGCTTGCTAAAAAATCAGATTTTGTAGTTTTCGTAGGTGGATTAAATAAAAGTGATTTTCAGGACAGCGAAGGCAATGACCGTAAGAGCCTGGGATTACCTTATAATCAGGATCAGGTGATTTCGGCTTTAGCTAAAGCCAACAAAAATCTTGCTGTAGTTTTAGTATCAGGAAATGCCGTAGCAATGCCATGGATCAAAGATGTTCCATCTATTCTTCAGGCATGGTATCTCGGCTCTGAATCAGGAAATTCCATTGCTTCTATTTTAGCTGGTGATGCTAATCCTTCAGGAAAACTACCGTTTACTTTCCCGGTAAAGCTGGAGGATAATTCAGCACATCAGCTGGGTGAATATCCCGGAAACAAAGAGGAGCTGGCTGCGGGTAAAGGAAAAGATCAGAAAAACCCTATCAATATCACTTATAATGAAGGGATCTTCGTTGGATACCGCTGGCATGACACTAAAAACATAAAACCTCTCTTCAGCTTCGGACACGGGTTAAGCTACACTACTTTCGAGTTTGGAAAAGCCAGTGCTGATAAGACAAGCCTTACTCAAAATGACAAAATCACTTTTAGAGTCTCAGTAAAAAATACCGGAAAAAAGGCAGGTGCTGAAGTTGCCCAATTATATATCAGTGATCTTAAATCATCTGTTCCACGTCCTGCAAAGGAATTAAAAGGTTTTGAAAAAGTATTTCTTAAACCGGGAGAACAGAAAGAAGTCAGTTTTACTATTGACAAATCCGCTTTAAGCTATTTTGATGCCGATCAACATCAGTGGGTAGCAGAACCGGGAGATTTTGAAGCATTAATAGGAAATTCTTCCGATGCTATTAAAACTAAAGTAAAATTTACCTTAAAGTAGTTATTCCTATCTAAAATTGAAACAAAGGCGCGGAAAAATTCCGGGCCTTTGTTGGTTTCATAGGATATAATCTGTATTTATATTTCAATAATAAGTTCTCTGTCATATCCGTTGTCCGGCTCATCAATGTAACCATGAGGATTACAAATAGCCTCTGTTTCTCCTATTTTATAACAGCAAGGAGTATGAATATGCCCATGAATCCAGTATAAAGGCTGATATTCAAGAATAAGATCTTCAAGATTGGAGGCATAAGCTGAAGTTACCGGATCTTTGTGATATATTTCAGGAACAGATTGAATGCTGGGCGCATGATGTGTTACCACAATATTCTTCATATCTCTGGCGCTTTCCAGACTATCAGTCAACCATAATTTTGATAACTGATGAATTTTAAACGTGTCTATTGTCCGCATCTTTGAATAAGAAGGATCTCTTCTTATCATTTTATAATCATTCATTTTGGACTGGCAGATCATTCCGTACTGAACAGGGTTTCCAAATAATGAAAAATCAGTCCATAATGTAGCACCATGGAATCTTACTCCTGCAATGTCGCCAAAGGAGTTCTCCAATACAATAACATTAGAACCCCGGGCAGCCTCTTTTTATTTTATGTAAAATTTTCGGGTAAGAGCTTTTATAATATTCATGATTTCCTAAAACATAAATTACAGTCTTGTTCTGGATGTTTACTTTAATCCATTCAATTCCTTTTGTTCCCAGATTAACATCACCCGCAAGAATAATAACATCTGTATTTTCAAAAAAATAAGTCATTAGACCGAACTTCTGATGCAAATCACTAAGAATCTGTATTCGCATTTCTGATTTTTTCTAAAACAAGTAAAATTATATTTATTTATAATATCAATGAAATTTCTAATATTAAAAAAAATAAATTTATCA